>CAYIRS010000054.1:0-4852 GCA_964365895.1 uncultured Gammaproteobacteria bacterium | reverse complement strand
AAATCAGCCACAAAATAATTTCCGTGCCATATAGTACCATGGTTCCATATTGCCACTTGCTTCCATTCAAAACTCCTTCGCGCCAAATCCAAACCGTTTGCCAAGGCAATAAAAATAAAAATAAATAAAGCAGCCAATTAATTATTTTTTTTAAGTTATTCATAAATGCCCAAGTCATTTAATTTATAAGCCAGAAAGCGGTTGATGTCTCTGGCCTTGCCGTCGGCGTGGGTCTTTATCATCTGCTCATTAATGATGACTTCCTGTCCGCTTTGGGCCAACTTTTTATAATTAGCGGGCATAATTTTTATCTGAAGCCATCTAAAAAACATTTCCCAAAATCCAAAACCGAAAATCAATTCCAGAAAACCGCGAATAATTTGGCTCAACCAAGCGTCAAAAACCATTCGCCGGCGGTTCGGGCGATTAAAATTCAAGTTCGGCAATTTTTGCTTGAGCCAATCATTATTATTTTCAAAATCATTTCTCTGGTTGCCATAAATGAAATTAAACTGCGCCAGCCAATAGCCGAAATGAATCTCGTTTTTGTAATGCTCAATCTGGCTTAAGTCCTGATTGGCTCGGCCGGTAAAAAAACTGCAGCAGATTTTGTCTTTTTTGTTTGGGCCGGAAGACCTCAAGCCGAAAATTTTTAAAAAAGAATTGAGGAAAAATCGGGCCGTCCAAACATGATTATCAGCCGCCACCACGAATAAATCGATGTCGCTATCGGCGGCCGCGTTGCCAGATGACAGCGACCCGCAAACCGCGATTGACCTGATAAAAGGAAAATATTTAAAAACCTTGGCCAGACAAACCGCTTTTTTATATTTGCCGTCAGCCAGAGAGTAACAGCTCAAACGATTTTTAATCAGTCCTTGGCGGCCGCGCCAGTAATAAAAACCGAATCGGCTTTCTATTTTATCCGATAAATTATCGGCGGCTAAAATTTTTTTAATCGCTATAATATCGGCCTCGCTCTCCACCCATTTAATCAATTCCATTAAAGAAAGCGGATAGCCCAAAAAATCAAAATAGACAATGACAGACAAAATTGCTTTTTCTAAATCGGTATACATAGCGGGCAGAATTAATTAAAATCCTACCATAAATTTACCATAAACCGATAATACTGGCAAAATCTAATCCTTGTTATTATGCCTAAAATATTCTATAATAAAAAACGTTCAGCCATAGCAAAAACATATTAGTTTTCAACTAAAAAAATTTGCCGCTAAGCTGTTGTCTTTTGCCATCAAGGTTATTGGCCTCGCCTACCGCTTTTTAGGCGGGCTATTGGCTATTATTAAAAAATTTTGGGGGCCGGGCATAAAATTTATTTTAAAATTCCTGGCGGTGCCGATCTATGGCCGGTATCTTTGGTTTAAAAATAAAATTTCAAAAAAAGCGGCTAACTCCCGTGAAAAAATAATTTTAATTTTTACCAATCGGTATATTGTCCATATTTTAATTATCGCCATCGCCTTGGGCGTGGTGATTTCAAATCTGCTCGCTTATGAAAAAAGCGAGGACTACGGACGCGGCGCTTTAATCAATAAATTCATCCAAATTGAAGATGTAGAAACCATTGAGGATATAGTGGCGTTTCAAGACGCTTCTCGGGTTAGCAGCTACCAGGGCGAGGGTTCGCTCTTGACCAGTAACACTTTCACCGAAGCCCAAAAAGCAGAAGAGCAAATTGAGAGCGAGCAAGGCGGTTTGGGCTTGACCATGACCCAAGGCGGCAATACTTTAATTAAACCGGAATTAGCCAGCACCGAATCGGCCAAAATCGGCAGTCGAAGCGTCAAGGAATATGTGGTTAAAGAAGGAGACGCGGTAAGCGCCATTTCCGACCGGTTTAATCTTTCGGTTGAAACCATACTGTGGGCCAATGGCCTTGCCGCGAAGTCATATATAAAACCCGGCCAAAAATTAATTATCCCGCCGGTGGACGGCATCTTGCATAAAATCGCCAAAGGCGATACCATCGCTAAAATCGCCAAAAAATATCAGGCGGTGGAAGCCCAGATTAAAAACTTTAATTATATAGACGATGGTTTATTGGCGATCGGCGATGTTATTATGGTGCCGGGCGGAAAAATTATCGCCGTCCAACGGCCGCAATATGCCGGCTCCCAGACCACCGTGTCAAGCGGAACGATTCCGCCGCTGCCGGCCGGCAGTACCATGTATTGGCCAAGTATTTGCCGCCGAATTACCCAATACTTCCGCGGCTGGCGCCATACGGGCGTTGATATCGCCTGCGCGGTTAATTCGGAAATTAGAGCCAGCCAAAGCGGCGTGGTCAGCCGTGTTCAATACAGCCGCGTCGGGTATGGAAACAATATAATGATTAACCATGGCGGCGGCAAACAAACTCTGTATGGCCACTTGAATAAAATCTATGTCACCGCCGGGCAAACCGTAACCGCCGGGCAGGTTATCGGCTCAGAGGGTTCAACAGGCCGTTCAACTGGTCCGCACGTTCATTTTGAGGTGCTCATAAACGGAACTCGCGTTAATCCGTTAAATTATGTCAGGTAAATTGTTCATTGAAAGGAGTAAAAAAATAAATCGCGAAGTAATGAAGCACCTGATAAGGGACTTGGAGCAGGAGTTAAATGGGTTGCGTCTAACCGGACGAATTAAAAATTGCCATTTAAAAAATAAGGTGTTTTTAAAAATAGAGGCGATATTAAGGAGAACGAGAGAAGAGTTAGATAAAATATAACCGATCCCAAATAAAAACTCCCCAAGAATAGGGAGTTTTAAATTTGCATTAAAAAATAAATTACTCAATCCTCGGCCGGTACTGCAAGCTCTCGGCCAAATGCTCGGTTAGAATTTTTTCGCTACCCGCCAAATCAGCAATGGTTCTGGCTAATTTCAAAATCCGATGATAGGCGCGCGCCGATAAATGAAGCTTGTCAACCGCGCTCCGAAGCAGGCCCTTTGATGGCTCGTCTAAAACGCAATATTTTTTAATTTGCTGGGAATTCATTTCTGAATTATCAATAATATTGACGTCTCTAAATCTTTGCTCCTGAATATCGCGCGCCCTCTGTACCCTTTCTCTGATTTGTTTTGAATTTTCCGACGGCTGGTCGCTTTCTAATTTTTCAAATTTAACTCGCGGGACTTCTATGTGCAAATCAATTCTATCTAATAGTGGCCCGGACGCTCTTTTTTGATATTTAATAATCTGCATGGGGGCGCAGACGCATTCTTTGTCCGGGTCGGAAGAAAAGCCGCAGGGGCATGGGTTCATCGCCGCGACTAAAATAAATCTGGCCGGAAATTTTAAGGTGCCGGCAGCGCGCGAGACGGAAATAATTCCATCCTCTAATGGCTGGCGCAAATTTTCTAAGACCACCTTGGGAAATTCCAAAAATTCATCCAGAAATAAAACGCCGCGATGCGCCAAAGATATTTCGCCCGGCCGCGGCCAAGCGCCGCCGCCCACCAAGGCCACGCCCGAAGCCGTGTGGTGGGGCGAACGAAACGGCCGATTGGTAATCAAGGGCTGGTTAATCGGCAATAAGCCGGCCGCGCTGTAAATCCTGGTTACTTCCAAACTTTCCGCCAAAACCATTTTCGGCAAAATAGAAGACATGGCTTTGGCTAACATGGTCTTGCCCGCGCCGGGCGGGCCGGACATGAGCAAATTGTGCGAGCCGGCGGCCGCGATTTCCATGGCTCTTTTGGCCTGCTCCTGCCCTTTAACGTAAGCCATGTCGCCCTCAAAAAATTCCGGTTCAAAATAATCGCTTTCATTTTTAAGATAAGCGCCGATTAATTCCACCCCCTTCAAGTGTTTGGCCAATTGCTCAAGATTTTCCAAGGGAAAAATATTTATATCATCTACCAAAGCCGCTTCGGCCGCGTTATCTTTTGGCAGAAATAAATTTTTAATGCCCCGGTTTCTGCACATTAAAGCCATGGATAAAATGCCGTTAACCGGCCGCAAGCTGCCGTCTAAAGCCAGCTCGCCGACAAATAAACTCTCATTTACATTGTTGTCGCCAATGCCCAATTGATTCGCCTGTTTTAAGCAAGCCACGGCAATGGGCAAATCAAAATAAGTGCCGCTTTTATGCAAATCGGCCGGCGCCAAATTAATGGTCACATTGCCTCGCGGAAATTCCAAAGAAGAATTCCTGACCGCGCTCCGAACGCGGCTTTTTGATTCATCCACGGACTTGTCGGCCAGGCCAACAATAAAAATCCCGATACTGCCATGGGGGGAATTATCGGCTTCCACCTCTACCAACTCGCAATCCAGCCCAACCACGGCCGCGGCTAAAACTTTTGAAGACATAGATTAACAAATATTATTTTATCGCTTTCTGTTTTTTCAAATTCAAATTTTTTATCAAAATACCAATCACTCCGAAAACAATCATTACATCCGCTAAATTAAAGACGCTGTAATATTTCAAGTCAATATAATCAATGACTTGGCCGCCGTAAAGGCGGTCTAAAAAATTAGAAAAGGCGCCGGCGACAATCAAACTCAAGAAAAAAATATAAAAATAATTTTTCTTTTGATAATAAGCGATTAAAAACCAAATCAGCCCCGCCAAAACCAAAACATAAAAAACCAAGATAAGATAAAAATTCAAAGGCAGGCCAAAGGCAATGCCCGGATTGAGAGATAATTTCAATCTAAGCCAATCGCCAAAAATAAAAAAATCCCCCGAAGCGGAGAATCTTTTAAAAAATATTTTTAAGACGCGGTCAATAACAAAAAATAACAAAGTGAAAAAATTTATGGCAAAAATTCTTTTGTCCCGGCGCATATTATTTTTCGCTATTAAGCGCTTTTTTGCAGGCCAGGCAAAGAATTGAT
>CAYIRS010000053.1:0-4959 GCA_964365895.1 uncultured Gammaproteobacteria bacterium | reverse complement strand
TGCCGGATTTTTTTGGCATTGAAAACGATTTGAATTTTAATAAAAAATATCCCAAAGAAACCGATTGCGCCATAAGAGTGCGCGATTGGGCCTTGAAAATTATAGAAACAATCGGCGGCCGGGCCGTGCATCCCATTAATTGCGAAGTGGGCGGCTTTAAGGTTTTGCCCTCAAAAAATGAATTGAAAAATTTACAAGGCCAATATGAGGCGGTTTTAAAAAATGCTCTGTGTTTGGTCAATTTGGTAATCAAAATAAAATATCCTAAATTCAAGCGCGAAACAAAATTTATTTGTCTGACCAATAAGGATGAATACGCGATCTATGACGGCGATATCAAGATTTCCGGCCAGGGCGCGGCTAAGGAAAAAATCATCAGCGCTAAAAATTTTACCAAGAATATCAAGGAAATAGAGGAGCCGTATCGCGCCGCCAAATCGGCCACTTTGGGCGGCGAACCATTTATGGTTGGCGCTTTAGCGCGCCTAAACAACAACCACCAACAGCTTAACCCGCTGGCCAAGGGCATACTTAAAGGTTTGCGCTGGAAATTTCCGCAATACAATAGTTTTGAAAATATTACGGCTCAAGCCATTGAGATTGTGCATTCTATTGAAGAAATAAATAAAATTTTGAGAGCGCTCAACGCAAATTTAAAACCGGAAGAGAACGTATCCCAAAAATTAAAAATTATCGGCGCCGCCAATCCCTTGGGCCATGATGTCGTTGGCATTGACGCCATAGAAGCGCCTCGGGGCACGCTTTATCATTATTATATTATAGATAAGAACGGCTATATTAAATCATGCAATATCATCACGCCCACGGTTTCATATTTAAAAAATTTAGAGGCTGACATTAAGATGTATATTCCAAATTTAATGAAGTTAAGCGAAAAGAAAAGATCATTAAAAATCAGGGCGCTTATCCGAGCCTATGATCCTTGCATTGCCTGCGCCACGCACTGATAAAATTTAAAATGTAAATCTCAAAATGGAAAATGAAAATAGAAAATTTAAAATTGAATTCAAGAAAAGATTGTACAATTTTGTTTTACGTTTAGTTAGATTTATAAGTAAATTGTCCAGAAGTTCGGTTAATGATGTTCTGGGCAAACAGTTGCTTAGAAGCGGTACGAGTATTTTGGCAAATTACGTGGAAGCCGATTCTGCCAGTTCAAGGAAAGATTTTATCAATTTTTTTTCCCACTCTTTAAAATCAGCCAATGAATCAAAGGTTTGGTTGACGTTATTGAGAGATACTAACCAAGGCGATACTAAAGAGTTAAAATATTTAACCGATGAATTGATTGAATTATCTAATATTATCGCTTCTAGTATTTTAACCCTTAAAGGAAAAAATAAAAAATAATTTTTACATTTTAAATTATCATTTTCCATTTTTAGATTTCAATTTTACATTTAATAAGATGCATGATTTTCACCTGGCGGATCAAATTTATCACCTGATTATTGATTACGCCCAAAAAAACAATTTAAAAAAAGTAACTAAGGCCGTGATTGAACTCGGCTCTATGGTTGAGCATGGTGAAGAAATTTTGGCTGAAAATTTAGTATTTAATATTGAAATGCTGGCGCAAAGAGGAAAGGCTGATGGTTTGCGAGTAACTGTTAATAAAACAAAAAGTGATGGTTGGATATTAAAAGAGATAGAAGGGGAATAATTAATTTTGAATTTTGAATTAAAGAAGTTATTTCAAAATTTAGTCATTTAAAATTATTTCAAAATTCAAAATTGGAAATTCAAAATTTTTATGTTAAAATATTAAAGTAATGGAAAACATCGGAAAAATTAAATCCATTAAAAATATTAAGGATTTAAAAGGAAAACGTGTGCTACTACGCGTTGATTTTAACGTGCCCTTGACCAAGGACTTGACGGTTGGCAAAAGCGAGGACTATCGGATAGTAAAAACTTTGCCGACCATTAGATATTTGATGAAAAAGGGAGCCAGGGTTGTTATTATGGCTCATCTTGGGCGGCCGGACGGCAAAATAGTGAATAATTTAAGATTGGATCCTGTGGCCAAAAGATTATCGCAATTGATAGGAAAAAGAGTTATAAAAAGCAATTATATTATTGACCGGGAAGTGAAAAAAAATATTAATCAAATGAAAGATGGCGAAGTGGTAATATTAGAAAATATCAGATTTGACAAAAGAGAAGAAAAAGGCGATAAAAATTTTGCGCGGCAATTGGCGGGCCTGGGCGATATATATGTTAATGACGCTTTTGCGGTTGACCATCGCGAGCAGGCCTCGGTTTCCACTATCCAAAATTATTTGCCAAGTTATGCCGGTTTTTTGCTTGAAGAAGAAGTAAAAAATTTAACCAAAGTTTTAAAAAAGCCAAAACAGCCATTGGTCGTTATCATCGGCGGGGTAAAAATTTCTACTAAAATAAAATTGATTAAAAATTTTTTGCCGGTGGCAAGTAATATCCTGCTCGGCGGCGCTTTAGCCAATACGGTTTTAAAAGCCATGGGTATATCGGTTGGCCAATCAGTGATTGAGCCGGAAATGTTTTCGGAAATCAAGAAAATAAAATTGACGGATAATAAAGTTATGGTGCCGGTTGACGGGGTGATGGCCAAGGGTCTGGACAGCAAAAAAGGACGGCTTGACGCCTTAGCCGATATTAAAAAAGACGAGTTCATTCTGGACATCGGGCCGGACACTTTAAAATTATATGCCAGCATTATTAAAAGAGCGAGAATGATTGTCTGGAACGGCCCGATGGGATTGATTGAAACGGAATTTTTCGCCAAGGGCACCAGAGAGTTGATTAAAATTTTGGCCAAGAGCCGGGCGGAAAAAATTGTGGGCGGCGGGGAAACCGTGCAGATGATACAAAAAATGGGTTTAGAAAAAAAATTTAATTTCATTTCCACGGGCGGGGGAGCCATGCTGGAATTTTTGGAAGGGAAAAAATTGCCGGGACTTAGGAGGATTATGTAAAGATACAATAACCAAGACACAATAACCAAAAAATATAGGAGAATTATGAATTAAAAATTACGAATTACAAATAATTAATTGATAATTTAAAAATATGCTAAATGGAGAAAATTATTATCCGCCAAAAATGAGGCTGGTTGTGGCCCCGCTGGTGGGCGTCGTTTTAATTATTTTGGCCGTATTTTTGGCGGGTCAAACCAGAAATGCCTGGAAAACCTATGGCTATATCGGCCAGTCGCCGGAGTTTAAAGACCGGGTTACGGTTGAGGGCACGGGCAAAGTCACCGCCGTTCCGGATATCGCGGTCATTAATATTGGCGTGACGACCGAAAAAGCCACCGTGGTTGCCGCCCAAAAAGAAAATACCGACAAAATGAATGCCATTGTTAAGTCCTTGCGCGATGAATTTAAAATTGATGAGAAAGATATAAAAACAAACCAGTATAATATTAATCCAAAATATGATTGGACTGGCCCAAGTCAGCGAATAATCGGCTATGCCATTAATCAATCAACCGGAATTAAAATTAGAAATTTTGATAAAATCGGTGATATTTTGGCTAAAGCCACAACCCTAGGCGCTAACAATGTTAGCGGCCCGCAATTTACCATTGACGACCCGGAAAAATTCAAAGAAGAAGCGCGTAAAAAAGCGATTGACCAAGCCAAGGAAAAAGCCAAGGTTTTGTCTCAACAAGTCGGGATAAAATTGGGCAAGATTGTGAATTTTAGCGAGGGCGGTCAGGGTATGCCAATAATGTATGACAGCTATGCTTCGGGCCTGGGTGGGTCGGCAACGATGGAAAAAGCCGCGCCAGCTCCGGACATTCAAGCCGGCAGTCAGGATGTAGTTGTTAATGTAAGCATAAGTTATGAAGTAAAATAAATTAAAAGTTACTAAGTTGTAAGTTTATAAGTTGCTAAGGAAATGCAATATTATAAACCAATGAAAAACTTAGCAACTTACAAACTTATAAACTTACAAACTTAAGTTATGTCAAAAATCAAGAAAATCACGGCCCGCGAAATTTTGGATTCTCGCGGCAACCCGACCATTGAAGTTGAGGTGGTTTTAGATAACAAAATTAAGGCCTGGGCGGCCGTGCCCAGCGGCGTCTCCACCGGCTCTTATGAAGCGCTGGAATTAAGGGACGGAGATAAAAAACGATATGGCGGCAAGGGCGTATTGAAAGCGGTTGATAATATTAATAAGAAAATAGCGCCGAAGCTGATTGGCTTAAACCCAAAGGACCAGAAAAAAATTGATAAGCTAATGCTTGATTTAGATGGCACAAAAAACAAATCAAAATTAGGCGCCAACGCCATCTTGGGCGTTTCCTTGGCCGTGGCCAGGGTTGCGGCTATTGATTCTAAAAAATCGCTTTACGTCTATTTGAAAGATAAATATTGGCCAAGGGGCAAGAAGTGGTCATTTCCCGCGCCCATGATGAATATTTTAAACGGCGGCGCTCATGCCGATTGGTCCATTGATATTCAGGAATTTATGATTCTGCCCCAGCAGAAGAATATTAAGGAGGCGATAAGGTGCGGGGCGGAAATTTTTCAGGCCTTAAAAATTATTTTGCAAGATATGAATTATCCGGTAACCGTGGGTGATGAGGGGGGCTATGCGCCAAAGTTGCCGGGCAATAATAAAGCGATGGAGGTAATGACTCAAGCCGTAGAAACCGCCGGTTATGAATTAGGCAAAGAAGTAAAATTCGCCATTGATGCGGCGGCTTCCGAATTTTATCAGGGCGGTTTATATAACATGAAAGCCGATAAAGCCAATCGGAATTCCAATCAGATGGTCGCAATGTATAAGGACTGGGTCAATGAATATCCGATTCAACTGCTTGAGGACGGCTTGGCCGAAGATGATTGGGACGGCTGGGAAAAATTAACCAAAGAGCTGGGCAAGAAAATTTTTCTTATCGGCGATGATTTGTTTGTGACCAATGTGGAGAAATTGGAAGAGGGG
>CAYIRS010000052.1:0-5077 GCA_964365895.1 uncultured Gammaproteobacteria bacterium | reverse complement strand
TTTCACGCTCAATTTTTTCTTTTATGGTTTTTTGAAATTCAGTCAGCCATTCTTTGGTAGTCAGCCAATCATCGCCCACCTTAAAGGCCTTGAGTTTTCCCTGGCAAGCCACGCCCGTTAAATAGCTCACGCTAAACGAAGTGCCTTTTGTCGCCTCGCTTAAAGTTAAACAATCAAAACCACTGCCCAAGAAAAGCTCGTTTCCTTCGGCTGATTTTTCCGCCACGGTCTTTTCCGTCTGCCTTTTTGCCACTTTATCGCTCCCAATCTTCGCTAATGGTTTTTTTCTAATTTTTTTCTCTTCCATTTTAGACGATATTTACAATGAGATGGTTATAAAACTATTTTAGCTATAAATTTAGGACTTTTTGAGCGAGACAAGGAGGGCCAGCCCGCTTCGACTCAGCGAGGCGAGCAAAAAGATTTGAGTCGTAGCAGCGGCTACGGTGAGAGTCATTTTGCGCCCGCCCGACGCAGTCGTAGCCGAAAAGGACAAATTTAGAGAAATATAGTTTTGTAACCATCTCATAAAATTATATCATAAAATAATTCGTCTTACACGCGCCTTTTCCGCCCATAACCAAAAACCCCGCCCCGCCCCGATGTAACATCAGGGCGGGTCGGGATTTGTAAAAAAACGATTACTCTATTTCATTACTCTATTGCTTTGGCGCGGCGGCCTTCTTTTGGTCGGCCAAATAGTTGTTTATGGCCTGAACCACGCGGGAATCATTCTTTAATCTTTCGGTGAGTAATACATGGTCGGGATTGATAATCATTTCATCAACCGGCCCGTGCAACTCATTGCCCAATTTGATCAGCTTCAATTCCTGTTGGGTTTTGGGCACATCGCCCGCGCCCGTTTGGGTAGTTTGCAGAGGCACCTCTACTACTTGAAGGTAATAGATGTCAGCCAAGACGACTTGCTTCTTTGAAGCGGCTTTAATTTTCCCGAAGTAAACCTGGCCATTGGATAAAAATACGGCTTGCCAGTCATCGGAGGCCTGGCCGCCGAAACTTGGCAAACTAATGTTGGTGTATCTGCCCAATAGATACCAACCCCCAACGACAATGATGATTATTACCATAAGAGTAATAATAAACTTGCCTAATTTCCCGCCCCTATTGCCGCCCCGAGAATCAAAATTTTTGGCCTCTTGGTCATCATCAATCATTTCTGACATTTGTTGTCGACTTTTTTTGTAAACCATTTCTTTGTCCTTTATTTTGAGGGTTTTTTTAAACCCGTCAAAAATTTATTTATTATATATATGTAAATTTTAACATTTATACTTCTATATCCGTCTCTTCCTGTTTTATTTCAATAAAGTCGCTCAAAATAACGCCGATGGCCGTGGTCACGGGCACGGCTAAAATCACCCCCAAGATGCCGGCCAATTTGGCGCCAATAAGCATGGCCACGATTACCACCACCGGATTAAGTCCAACCGCTTTCTGCATGACTTTGGGCACGACAATGTGATTTTCTAAAAATTGAACAAAAATATAAAGTAAAATCACAAAGAGGGCGAGCATGGGTGATTGAGTGAAGGCGATAAAAACCGCCGGAATAGCGCCTAAGGTCGGCCCCAGATAAGGGATAAGTTCGGTAATGCCGGCGAATAAAGCCAAGACCAAGGCATATTTTACGCCCAAAATCGTCAGCCCAAAAAAAACAACCACAAAAATTATCAAGGAAAGTATTAGCTGGCCGCGCAGCCATTGACCGATTTTTTCTTGTATTCTGTTAACTAAATGAGTAAAATATGGCTGATACTTTACGGGCACGAGCGAACGAATTAGCCGTTTTATGGATTTTTCCTCTACGGTGAGATAAAAAGTGATTACTAAAATAATAAGAAATGAAATGACGCCGCCGAAGAAAGAAAATATAGTGCTAAAAACATCGCCCGCCGCCGCGCCGATATTAGTTTGCAGGACTTTTAAAGAACTCTGGATATTGGCTGACCAGCCGCGGCTGTCGGAATAATTTTGAAAATCAGCGAAGGTCTTAATTGTCTTATTCCAAAAGACCGGAAAGTCGGCAGTTAACTGGTTCACTTCCTTGACTATTGGTGGTATGATTAAATAAATAATGCCGCCGATGACCGACAGTAAAACCAAATAAATCAGAAGGATGCTAAGGGATCGGGGAATTTTATGTTTTTGCAGCCAATCCACCCACGGGTCAAGCGCCGACGCCAAAATCAAAGCCACAAAAATTATTAATAAAATGCTTTTAATATAAAACAGCAACCCGACCAAGGCAATGATAAACAAGACCTTCATCAAGGTTAACGAAGAAATATTAATGGTAATGTTTTTCTGATTGCTTTGGGCCGCCACTGATATAAATATTAATTTAATTAAATTATACCGTAGTTATAAGCCGAGGTCAAGAGGAAGAATATTTATGTCAAAAAAAATCATCAACCAAAACAAAGGGGGGCTTTTTAATTATGAAGTTATTGAAACGTACCAAGCTGGCATTGTCTTAACCGGGCCGGAAGTTAAATCGGTCAAGGGTGGGCAAATAGGCCTAAAAGGCAGTTACGTCAGTATTGACGGCCAGAGCGAGCTTTGGTTGGTCAATTGCCATATTGCCCGCTACAAGCCGGCGCAGAATGTCCAAGCCAATTATCAACCGGAGCGCCAAAGAAAATTACTTTTGCGCAAAAAAGAAATTAATTCCTTGATCGGCAAAAGCAAACAAAAAGGGTTGACAATTATACCCACTGCCGTATATACTATAAAGGGATTAATCAAGGTTGATATCGCCTTGGCCAAAGGCAAAACCAAAATTGATAAGCGGGAAAGCATTAAGAAGCGGGAGATAAATCGTGAAATTAGTAGTTCGTTGAAAAAAAATACAAAATTTTGAATTTCCAATTTTGAAATAATGATTTAATTTTGAATTTTGAATTGAATTAATTATTTGTTTCAAAATTTAATCATTACAAAATTATTTCAAAATTCTAAAATTCAAAATTCAAAATTTTAATAAGGGGATGTCTGTTTCGATAGAAGCTAAGCCATAAATTAGCAAGGCGAGATTGATAATTGCTCGCAAACTAATTATCAAAACATAAGTGCAAAAAACTTATTGACTAAAGTAAAATCCGCTTTCCGCGGATTGGCTTTAGCCCCTGCTGTTGCCTAAATTGGCTTAACAGCCATCGCCTTGCCCACGACCTGATAAGCAAGAAGCGGTGTCATATATCGGGCTCGGTGATAATTTTTCTTGGAGATTATCATTTAAAATTACCAAGAACAACTAAGGTCTTTTTGCTCTTTTCTGAGGCCTTGGTTTAAAAAAAGAGCTAAACTTGTATCCTGATTTATGTCTGGCTTCTAGACAGGAGTTCACCCTCCTCATCTCCACTAATAGCTATGGCCTATGGCTAATCGCTAATAGGTTATGGTAAAATTAATTAATAAATTAATTAAAAACTTTTTAATGAGAAAATCCTTTAAAGGAAAAAACTTCCAAAAAGAATCCTTCAAAGAATTCCGAATCAATGAAAAAATTTTTACCCGCGAACTGATTATTATTGATGAAAACGGCCAAAATCTCGGCCCAATGCCCAAAGAGCAGGCCTTGGCCGAAGCGCAGGCCAGGGGTTTGGATTTGGTTGAGGTCTCGCCCAAAGCGGAAACGCCTATCGCCAAATTTATGAACTACGGCAGTTTCAAATATCAGCGCGAAAAAATGGAAAGAAAAGCCAAAGCCAAACAAAAAACCATTGAAATAAAAACCATTAAACTCTCAACCAGAATCGGCCAGCATGATATGGCATTTAGGATTGAGCAGGCGGTTAAATTTTTAAAAGGCGGCGACAAGGTTAAAATAGAAATCCAGTTGCGGGGCCGGGAAAACCAACACGCGGATTTGGCCCGGGAAACCATTCGCCGGACCATCAATGAAATCCAGATAAAATCAGAAAATAAAATTTTAAAAATAGAGCAGGAATTAAAACAATTGGGCAATAAATTTTCCGCCATCGTTTCCTATTAAAATTCAGTTACTAAGTTTATAAGTTTATAAGTTGTTAAGGGGAAAAACCAACCTATAAACTTAGTAACTTATTAACTTATAAACTTATAAACTAAAAACATGCCAAAGATAAAAACCAGGCAAGCGGTTGCTAAAAGATTCAAAATAACCAAAAAGAAAAAAATAATGAAAAGAATGGCCGGCCAAGACCATTTTAACGCCCGCGAGTCGGGTAAGACCAAGCGCCATAAAAGGCGCGATGTCCAAATCGCCAAATCAGACCGAAAAAACATCAGGAAGATGATGCCGTATAATTAACAGTTAAAAGTGCAAAGTTTAAAGTTCAAAGTTATAGTCCAAAGTTAAAAATTATAAATACTGTGAATTGAAAACTTCAAACTGACAACCGCAACTTTTAACTTTAAACTTTTAACTTCGTTTGAAAAATTAAAACTTTTCCGACGAGATTAAGGATAATAATAATAAATTTAAAAATGTAATAAAACTATCATGCCGAGAGTAAAACGAGGAGTAATCCATTCTAAAAACCGCCGGAATATCTTAAAACAAGCCAAGGGCTATAAATGGGGCCGGAAAAAATTAATCAAATTAGCCAAGACCGCGGTTACCAAAGCCGGCGTTTATGCTTACCAAGACCGCCGGACAAAAAAAAGAATGGCCAGACAATTATGGCAAATCCAGCTTAATGCCGCCGTCAGGGAACATGGCCTTTCTTATAGCAAATTTATCGGCGGTTTAAAGAAGGCCAAGATAGAATTAGATAGAAAGGTCTTAGCGGAAATCGCCCAGAAACAACCCGCTATTTTTGCTAAAATAATAGAAAAAATTAAGTAAACTTTTTAATAATTCTTAAATAATTATTGATAAAAAATCGCTAAATTTAGCGTTTTTTTTAATAAAATAAATAAAAAAATCATTAAATTTCATTAAATCTATTGACAAAATTATGTTTATATGATACAATGATAAGTCCGATAGCAAAGGACTTTAGTTATAAAGAAAGAGTCAAAAAACCGAACTTTTAAAACCAATTTTGAAGTTTAAAATTTGAAAGAAAAAGGA
>CAYIRS010000051.1:0-5128 GCA_964365895.1 uncultured Gammaproteobacteria bacterium | reverse complement strand
TTTTATTTTTTCTTTTTCCTCGGGTCTAAAATGGGGATGAAAAATACCCACGCCACTGTGCCCGAAAACCGGCACGGCATTTTTTGAAAACCAGTTCAATATTTCTTTGACGCCGGACTCGGGCACTAATGGGTCTTCAATAATCGGATAACCGCCGCCAATCATTATGGGCGCGATGCCTTCTCTTTTATGCCAAAATTTCAACACTTCAACATCGCTCTTGTTAGGCCCCTCAATTTCCGCGAAAAGATAATATTTTTCTTCTAAACCCAGGCGCGAAGCGATCAGGGGAGAAATAAATTCTAAAGAAAGTAGGCCGGGAATTTTTTTCCAGTCCCCAACCATCGCCAATAGGTCAGCCACATTATGGCCGCTGGCCATAATCACATAGGTCTCTTCAATCTTATTAACGAGTTTTAATTTCATTTTTACTATTAAGCCGTTTAACCCTTCCGAGCCGACGATTTCTTTTATTTTATCGCCGCTGATATTAATGACTTCCCCATTGCCGTTCACCAGCCATAATTCCTCAAGCCAATCAGACATTCGGCCGAATTTTAACGACCAAATCCCGGCCGCGTTGGTGGCGGCCATTCCGCCCAAAGTGCAGACCGAGTGGCTGCCGGGAATCACGGGAAAAACTAAATCGTCTTTTTTTAAAAATTCATTAAGCTGATCTAAAACCACCCCCGGCTGGACAATGGCTGTCTTATCGTTCTTATTAACTTCAATAATTTGATTCATTTTGGAGAAATCAATCACTATGGAATTTTGCGGTACGCAACCGCCTACCAGTCCGGTGCCGGCGCCCCGAGCCACTAAATCAAGGTCTGATTTTTTTGCCTCCTCAATCACTTGAATCACATCATCAATGGATTCCGGCCAGACACAAAGCGCGGCCGAACCAATCACCCCGGAGGCGTCCGTGGAACAAGCCAGCAAGTCCTCATTATTATAAGAAAGCTGGCGACTGTTTAATTTTTTAATTAATTCCGACACCATATTAATTCTGATAATTCTAAAACTGTTATATCACTGGAGGCATTTTCCTTAAACTGGAGGTAGCACAATGGGCAGGGACTGACCAATTTTTTCGTCTTGATTTGCGAGAGCACGTTGTTCGCCACTTTATTGGCCAAATCAGGATTATTGGTTTTAACCCCGCCACCGGCCCCACAGCACCGGCTCTTATCTAAGGAACAAGGAAATTCAGAAATTTGATAGCCCAAATCCTTTAAAATTTTACGCGGCTCTTGATAGATGCCGCCATATCGGCCTAAATGACAGGGGTCGTGATAAGTAATGGGCTGGGCCACCGCCGAAGCCGCCTTAATTTTTGAAACTTTTTTAACTAATATTTCCGTTATGTGCTCAACCTTAAAGCCATATCTTTCCTTGAATATATTAAAACAGGCCGGGCAATTGGTAATAATCTTGTTGACATTATATTTTTTAAAAATGGCCAGATTTTTTTCTTTTAAATCATTAAAATCCTTCAGATAACCGGCTTTAATCACCGGACTGCCGCAGCATAATTCCTTATCCGGCAACATTATAAAATCAACGCCAATCTGGCGCAAAATTTTTTCGTACCGGCTTTGAATATCAGGCAAAACCGCTTTAGTCAAACAACCGGGATAATACAAAGTATTGCCGCCGATTATTTTCGCCATCACTTTTTTAAACATCTTAATAGTTTTGTAACTATCTCAATTAATTCGGCAAAATTTATTATGCAGCCAAGCCACCAATCCGGCTCCGATATAAGTATAAATTACGGCTTGCAGCAAACCGGCAATAAAGCCGCCAAAAGTTAATCTCACATCAGCGCCTTTTTCTAAATTAACCAAATGAACCAACGAACCAAAAAGTTTTAAAGCCAAATCGGGCCACAGGGCCACAAAAACAGCGCAAAGCAGATAAATTATGCCGATCACGCCGGCCGCCGATAAGGCAAAGCCCTGAACGTTAATTTGGCAATAATGTTTTTCATTTTCCATAGTTTTCACCTCCTTTTTTAATGACTTCTTTTTCTCAACCTTTATTGATTGCGTATTTAGTTATTTCTAAATTGCAACTTTTGTATTTTTTACACCAAGCCTCGCATTTCTCCGCTAATTCTTTTTCTTCATACTTAAGCCCACATTCCGGACATTGATATTCTGCTTCCTTGCGCGATTCTTTATCAGATTCTTTTCCACAAGTATCGCTGTGTTTGTGTCCTTTCATCATTAAAAGGTGGGCTAATGGGCAGAGTAAAATAATCAGCCAAAACCAATTATTGCCGACTTGGGGGAAAAGCTTGGCCGTGGTTAGGGCCGCAGCCAAAATCAGCAAACAACAAAATACCATTAATAATAAATGATGCTGTTTTAATTTTAATTGAAATTTATTTAACATCCTCATTAACGGCAACAACCGCCCTTTTTGCTGATTTGACTTTCGCCGGCAATCTGGTTTTGTTCTTCATATTTTTTTAAACAATTGTCCGAACAAAATTTTTCGCCATAGCGGGAAATAAAACTAGCCGTGGCAATCATACCGCAACCGGGGCATTTTTTCGGCCTAAATAATTTAAACATATTTTATTTGTTAATTTCCTTTTTGATTTCTGCAAATTCTTTTTTGGTAATTTCGCCCTTGGCATAACGTTGCTTTAAAATTTCCAACGCTTGGCCACTGTTATTACTTTGACCGCCAGTCGTTAATGCCTTAATCAACCAGATAATGGCGGAAATCACCAAAACCCAGAAAAAAACCATAAAAAACCAGCCCAAAATCATTGAACTCAAACTAAAACCGTAATCAAACGGCAGACCCATCATAAAATATTTCTCCTGACCGGCGGCCGTTTTGGCGGCCGGATAAGTTAATAAATTATTAATAATTTTAAGCATTTCCACTCTGGTATTATAACAAGTTAAACAATAATATCAACCCCAGGGTAAATCCTTAGAGTTTAACCGAGCACCTTTAACGGCGAACGATTGTTTAGGGCGATTTTTTAATCTTACGGCCCGAATGGCTCTGGCGATCTGTTTTTATTGGCTTTAATGAAGTTCATAATGGCCGTCTCGTCAAATTGCTCCAGCTTCTGCAATCTGCCCCACGAAGCGAGGGCAATGGGAGCGTCATTTGCCAGCCGAGGTGCCACAATAATTTGGGAATTGGCCCGGCCGATTTTTTCTAACGCCGCTTTGGTCGCGTCATCAATTTCTTTGTAAGAAATCCAGACGCCGCCGTGCTCAAGATTATGTAACACCTGCTCGTCGGGCAGTTCGGTCTGATGAACTCCCCAATTGGCGGGTTGCGCGTAGTGCCAGCCCGAGGTGGGAGGATTGGAATTATAGGCCGGATGAGAAGCGCCCACCGAGATATGCTGTACGCCTAAAATAGGATAGGCCTGACCCGGCCATTCTTGTCCGCTTTGTTGGCGCGACAAGACAATTAAACCATAAACGACTCCGACTGCCACCACCAGGCCGACAGTCCACCCTATTATTGTTTTTGCTTTTTTGTTATTCATAATTGTTATTCTTAATCGATTATTTTTTAAGTGAGCCAAATTAAAATAATCAGACCTAAAATTAACATGGTTAAAGCCGAGATTAGCCGCATTGTCTTGCTTTCCGACTGTTCCCATTGAGTTAAACGTTTAACCGCGATTTTATTCGCCGCCAAAAGCAAAATAATAATCAACGGCGCCACAAACATTAAATTATATAACAGCAGATAGCCAACCCCACCCCAGTAAGTGGTTTTGACCGCTAACAGGCCGATAATCGCCACATAGATGCCGCCGGAACAGGGAAAAGTGCATAAGCCGACCAGAAAGCCAAGAATAAACGCCGCCGGCAAGGTTGATTTATAAACCCACTTTTGAATTGTCTCTTTACTGTTATGGGGAATCTGCAGTTTAATGGGAAAGCGCGGAAATAACTGGCCAATTAAATTAATAACGCCCAAACCAATAACCAACCAAGCGCCCAGTTGAGCCATAAAATGTGGCGAATTGGTAAATAAAATCGCTTTTAAAAGACCAAAGCCGATCAGTAAATAAGCCAGATAAATCGCGGTGATATAGACCAGGCCCATTTGCCAAATCGCGGCGCGGGTTCTGCGCAAACTGAAAAGAAAAGCGATAAAAAAAAGCAAAACCGCGAAGGCGCAAGGATTAATGCCGTCTAAAAAACCCGAAACCAAGACAACCGGCAACAAATTTTGGTATTTATTGAATTGATTTTTGACTTTTTTAGTCAAAGACAGCTGGTCTTTGTTTTTTTCCAAATCAGTCAAATATTGGCCGATGGGCGCGTCAATCGGATAGGTCCTGATTTCGCCGGCGAAATCATCGGCCCAAGCCGGTATGGCCCAAACCTGATAGGTCTTCGGACTACCGTGCATTTCATCTTGATAAACAATCAGCCGTTTAAATTTTTGGCTGTTTTCCGGCAAAAAAAGGTCTTTAATAATTTGCTCGGGAATATGGCCGGCTAAAATATATTGGTCGCCGATAAAAGTCATAATGTGGCTTTGCAAAGGCAAGGGCACGCCCAATTCAGTCATCAATTTATTTAATTCCGGCCGGTTGCTCCGTTGGTTCAAATAGTCCTTTTTAATAAATTCGGTTATTCCTTGCTGGGTTAAGACCTTTGGCAAATCATTATTAATATAAGCCGCGCACATGGCGCAGGCCTCATTATAATAAATCAGGGCCTGGCTCTTGTTTAAGTGGTCGCTATGCGCGGAAACCAAAACCGGCGCGGTTAATAAAAACAGGGGGGTTAAAATTAAAAGGCAAAAATTTTTTTTAATCATAAATTAAATTGAGGCCAGCCGGCCTTGATTGGTGATTTTAATATATTTAGACCCTAAATAAATTATGCCGCCGAGATTAAATAAAATGCTGAATAAAAAAATATGGGGCTGATAGGCCCCGGCCAAAACCGCCAGACCGCTTAAGCCCAAAATTGGCAAAAAATTGGTTAAATTATGCAAACAGCAGGCAATCATGGTGGCGGTTGACACGCCGCCGGAAGCGGCCACCGCTCCCCCGCTCTGTCGAGATGGTGGCAAAACTATTTTTGCTGCAATTTGTCCTTTTTGGCTGCGACTGCGTCGGGCTGGC
>CAYIRS010000050.1:0-5136 GCA_964365895.1 uncultured Gammaproteobacteria bacterium | reverse complement strand
CCTTCCACCCCGACCAAATCAATTAAATTTGTTCATCGCCCTTTCCAAGGAATCCTCAATTACAGCCGTCACCACGTGGGCGGCTTTTTTTATTATCCCATCGGTTTCCATTTTTTTATCTTTGCCGATTTTTTCCAAAACATATTTTAAGGCGCCGATTTTTTCGGCCTTCGCGGTTTTGACGCCGATTTTTAGCCGGATAAAATTTTGCGTGCCCAGTGATTCAATAATTGATTTTACGCCATTGTGCCCGCCGGCCGAAGAATTTTTGGCCAGTCGGATTTTTTCCAGAGGCAAATCAACATCATCATGAACGATGATTATATCCGCAATTTTTATTTTAAAATAATTTTTTAACAACGCCGCGGCCAAGCCCGATTCGTTCATAAAAGTTTGCGGCTTAGCGAGAATGATTTTTTCCCGGCCGATTTTGCCGATGGAAATTTCCGACTTTAATCTTTTATGCTCTTTAAAATTTTCAAATTCAAACCGGTCCTTCAACTCGTCAACAGTTAAAAATCCCATATTGTGCCAAGTATTTTTGTATTGTTCGCCCGGATTGCCCAGGCCTAAAATTAATTTCATAAAATTTTGAATTTAAAATTTTGAATTTTGAAATAATGATTTAATTTTGAATTTTGAAAAGGGACCACATTCATTATCGTCATTGCGAGGAGTCGTAATCGGCGACGAAGCAATCTAACATTTTCCAATAAGATTGCTTCGTCGTCCCGACGATTACGTCGGAACTCCTCGCAATGACAATTCAAAATTATTTCAAAATTCATAATTCAAAATTAAAAATTACTTCTCATCGCGCTTTTGCTTCTTGACCTCTATTTGAATAGGTGTGCCGATGATATCAAACGTCTCTCTTAAATTATTTTGAATAAATCTGATATAAGAAAAATGTAAGATTTTTGGGTCGTTGACGAAAATATCAAAGCGCGGGGGATTGGTCCCGCTCTGCTGGATTTTAAAAATATAAGGATTTTTCAAGCCCTGGCCGCGCGACGGCTTGTGTTTTTTAATTTGGCTAAGTAAAAATTTCTGCAGTTCCTCATCGGAAATTTGGACTCGCCTTGATTTTTGGATTTCTAAAATCAAATCCAGAATTTTTTTGGTTCTCAAATCATCTTTGGCGGAAATAAATATGATTGGCGCCCACCACAAATAGGAAAGATTCCCGCGATAATAATCAACATATTTATTGACCGTATTAGTATTTTTTTCCGGTATCAAGTCCCATTTATTCACCGCGATAATCAGTGATTTTGAATTTTCTAAAATTTCTTGGGTAATTTTTTTGTCCTGCGTCTCTATTTTTTTCTGCGCTTCCACCACCAAGACCACCACCTCTGCCTGCTTGATGGTAGAAATTGATTTGTCAACGGATTTTCGTTCCAAACTTCTTGGCTCAATTTTGCCTCTTTTTCGCATTCCAGCCGTGTCAATCAAAAGAAACTTTTTATCTTTATATTCAAATTCCGTGTCATGCGATTCGCGAGTGGTATGGGGGATATCGGTCACGATGACTCTTTCTTCGCCTAAAATAGAATTAAGCAGAGATGATTTGCCCACATTGGGTTTGCCCACAATGGCCACCTTAATCGCTTCTTCGCCCTCCTTTTCTTTTTGCCGGCTGATTTTTTTCGGTAATTTTTTAATAATTAAATCCAAGAGGTCGCCGCTGCCCGAGCCATTGGCCGCCGAAACCATTTGCGGTTCGCCCAAATTTAATTTGTAGGTTTCCGCATCGGGATTTCGCCATTTTAAAGAATCGGCCTTATTGACCACCAAAATAATTTTATCTTTTAAATGCTGTTTTATTAATTCACGCGCTAATTCCTTGTCGCTTCGCAGGATGCCCTCTTTAGCGTCAATTAAAAATAAAATCAAATCGGCATTGGCAATCGCCTTACGCGCTTGCTTGACAATATTTTCTTCTATAATGCCGGGATATTTTTTGTCTAGATCAAGACCGCCCGTATCAACCAAAATAAATTCGCGGTCGCGCCATTTTACATTATCAATATTTCGGTCGCGCGTGGTGCCGGAAATAGCCGAAACAATCGCTTTATTTTTTTCAATTAAGCGATTGAATAAAGTTGATTTGCCGACATTGGCTCGGCCGACAATGGCGACTTGCGCTAATTTTGTTTTCATATTAGATATGATAGCCGAAAAATCGCTTATTGGCAATTTTGATAAATAAAAAAATTTGTCGCTTTTTTGATTTTTTAAATTTGACAATTATAAAATTAATTGTTATTATGATTAATAATCTTAGCTTATTGCTCATTAAGGAGGGTAACAATGGATAATCGCAAAAGCATTGGCTGTATCTGGTTTGCCGAGCCATTGGACAAAAACACCAATGTGGTTATCGGCCGGATGATTGACCCGTGCGATAATCTGGAAAATTATTTTGATGCCGTGAAAGGCGCTGACGGGCAAAACCACAATTTGTGGCAATTGCCCAATTTTCAAATGGTCGGTTCGCTTAATGCCAGCGCCAAATGGCTTCGCTTGCGTTTCAAAATTTGGGTCCGAGAGAGGAATGGCCCGATTCGCGAATGGTTTAAATCGCGCTCCAAGGCCCAAACTAAAAAGGTCAGTGAATCACGGCCGGCGCCGGCGACCCAATAAAATTGGCGAAAATTTTCGTCATTAATTTTAAAAAAATATTCCGGCTTATCGCGCGATAAGCCGGCTTTTTAATTTTGTTATTAATAATGAATAAATACATTTTTTCATATTATAAATGCCGCCATCGGCGATAAACCATATTTGTGATTCCGCAAACAATTATTAATAGATATCTCCCAATTTCATTCTTTGCTTTATTTGCGAACGAGACTGACGAATAATTATTCCATATTCTTTTTCTAAAATATAAATGTATTTACTCAATTTACACATTGAAGCCGACCCTTCAAGTAAAATCTTTCTAGATTCTTCATTCTCAAAATCAGATATAGAATCATTGGCAAGCTTTCCGTGATAGGCGGATTCCAAAACGCACCTTTTGAATGTGCCATTTTTCATAAATAATTTTCTAATATTGTCACATTCTTTATAACTTATATTCTCGTCTCCTAATTTTTTAGAAAATAGTTTATGGAGGCCCGGGTCAACCTCAAGGGCAAATTTTATGGGCCAGGTAATTTTTCCTTTTTTAATATCGCTAAATACATCATTTTTATTTTTTTCTCTTGTCGCCTTATCATTATTATCATTAATTAAATCCAAAGAATAATCTTGAATATCGTTGACAATCATCATTCCCATGCCGAAATACATTCCATAGTTTTTGAGTTTAGTGATTTTTTCTTTGTCCAAATTAAGAATTAAACCGATTATTTCGCCAAAACTTTCCAACATTGCCGCATTTATTTTATATGTTCTTTGAAAAGAGTAATCGGCAATGGGAGTGTTTGGCAGATTTTTTAGGGCGGAAACAATAAATTCCTTTTCCATTCCATATCGTTGCCAAATATCAACGTCAGAAATACTTTGTATTTCGGTTAAAATCTCATGTGGTTTTCGGCCGATGTTTTTATAAAGATTAATAATAATATCCAATACTTGTCCCTCATAAAACATTTTTTCCGTTTTCTCAAAGACATTCTGAATTTTGCCGGCTAATGGTTCGCTCGCGAATCTTTCTATTGCCAGCAAGGATAATTGATAAACAATTTTATGGGACTCAAAGGCGGTTAAGATTTTTTCTTTATTGTCATAACCCAATTTCGTATCCGCGCCCACATTAAAACAATACATAGAAGCTAAATGCAGTTCTATGGCGGCCAGTAAATACGAAATATTTTCCCGACCGCCAGCGAGTTTGTATAGTTTATAAAACACAAAAGCTCTAACTCCTTTATTGGCCCCGATCCTGCCGATAACAAATTCATCCATCATTTTTTGAATGGGAGTCGGGTATTTATCGTTTTTGCATAGGGACTCAAAAATTGGCAAATATTTTTGGTGAATATTTTCCATTTCTGCATATCTAATAGATTGCCTTATTTTTTGGCTCATTGTTTTAGTTTATAAGTTTATCATAATTTGTTTTGGCAAAAAATAAAATACCCCCGAGGATCGGGGCATTTTTAAAATTCTGGATCCCGCCTCTCGCGAGAGGCGGGGTGATTTTAAATTGTTTTATTGTTGTCCTAATATAATTACAAAATTTGCCGTGGAGATTAGGCCGGCTGGCGCCGCCACGGCTTCCGCCTCATAAAGTTTTTCCAATTCTCTAGCCGTGGCCGGATATTTGCCTTTGGCTAAATCGTAAATCACGGTTTGCGCGTATTCGTGATTATCGGCGTTGGCGATTTGAATAACTTTTAAGCCCAGCGCTTCCAGCCGCGTTTTTTCCTGGTTGGCATAGCCGTTTATCCAAGTGCCGTTTCTGATTTCAATTTTCGCCATTTCATTTTTAAAAGTTTTTTCTATCACCGGTAAAGTATTAATTGGTTTTTCCTCGGTGGTGGTCGCCGTTTTTTCCGTATTATTTTTTGTGGTTGAGGCAGAATTATTATTTGCGGTTTTCGGCGGCGGACGTTGGCTGGCAATCGTGTTCTCAACCAGGTCTTTGTAGAAAATGTATTGCCAGACATTTTTTATGTCATCAAAGTTTCCGGCCGTCGGCAAAAGCACGTATGAACCGTTAATCATGGCGGAATAAAGCAGCGGTTTGGCGCCGTCAGTCAAACTTTGGTGAATAATCGCCGCGCTATCAATTTTTTTGGCCACATCCATTATCCGGAGCATTTCCCAGATTGCCAAATTGGTTTTAATGTGCTCATTATAAGCGGTCAGAAGATTATTAATTTTTTTCGGATTAACAAAGGTCTCAACGGTAAATATTTTTTCTTTCAGCGCTATGATAATTTTCTGCTGTCTTTTGGCGCGGGCGAAATCCGAGCCCTCCGGGCCCAGCGCGTACCTTGACCGCGCGTATTTGAGCGCCAGTGCGCCGTCCATTTGCTGAATTCCGGCCTTGATAACCAATTTTTCATAGCGGTTTTCAATGGGATAAACATATTCTTTCCCGCGGATGGGATATTCATAGTCAATTAAGTCGCGTTCCACATCAATATCCACGCCGCCGAATTCGTCAATGATTTT
>CAYIRS010000049.1:0-5290 GCA_964365895.1 uncultured Gammaproteobacteria bacterium | reverse complement strand
AAGTGCAACACCTGTATAGTGGCAGATATCTTATGTTCAATAATTAAAAAATCTCGACCTTTCAGGATTTTACTTTATTTTTACTTTATTTATATTTTTCCTGCTTTATTTTGCTCTTATCAAAATCTTCCTCACTGTGCTCTGGCGCTTTATTGGCGGGAACGCCCAGAGGCATCAGGCACAAAACCCGATATTCCTCGGGAATATTTAAAAGATTTTTAACTTCTTTCTCGGCATTGTCATTGCCTTTGATTTGAATCCAGCAGCTGCCCAGCCCCTGTTCAGTCGCCTCAAGCCAAATATGTTCGGCGATAATAGAGCAGTCTTCAACCCATTCCTTGCTTTCCTGCTCATGGCCAACCACCACAATTATGATGTTGGCATTGGCCGCGTGCGTTGACCAAGGCGTGGTCTTGGATAATTTTTCTTTGGTCTGGGGGTCTTTAACGATAACCAAATCCCAAGGATAGGCGGCATTGGCCGATGGCGCGTACATGGCCGCCATAATAATCTCATTTAATTTTTCTTCCGGAATATTTTCCGCCAGATATTCTCTGACGGATCGGCGTTTTTTTATGGCTGGAATCATATAAATTAATTAAAAATTAAAAATTACGAATTAAAAATTTAATAATATCATTGCGAACCTGCCAGCGCCGAAAAAAACCATCCGGCAACAAAGCAATTTCACCTTGTTCTCGATTTTAAATTTCTTTTATTCAATCTATCAAATTTAGGCATAAAAATCAAATTGACTTTTTAAAAATTTCGTGTTATGATTAATTTTGAAATTTTAAAGTAAACTGTGGGCTTAATTTTTAATTTTTTAATACGTCCGCGTAGCTCAATCGGATAGAGCACTAGCCTTCTATTAAGAGGGTTTTTATTTTGCAAAAATCGAACAGATATGCTATATTATATCTAATAGGCATTAACTAGTTTGATTTATGAAATTCAAAAAAAAACTTAAAGCAATTTATCTACGAAAACTGGGAAAAAGTTATAGTGAAATACGCAAACGAATAAAAGTTTCAAAAAGCACTTTGAGTTTATGGTTAAAGGGCATTGAACTTACACCCGAGCAAAGAGCTGAATTAAAGGGCCGCCAAAAATCAAGATATAATGGTGCTAAAGCGAACCAGAAAAAAAGAATAGAAAGAACCAAACAAATAATTAAAGCAGCTAAAAAAGAACTAAAATATTTCCTTAAAAGTCCTTTATTTTTGGCCGGTTTAATGTTATATTGGGCAGAGGGAGATAAATCGGATGAAACAGAGCACGTAAAATTTAGTAATTCTGATCCGGCGATGATTAAATTTATGATGCGGTGGTTTAGAAAAATATGCAAGGTACCAAAAGAAAAATTTAAAATTTGTATTCATATACATAAACTTCATTGCAGAAAAGACATTGAATATTATTGGTCTAAGATTACAAAAATTCCTTTTTCACAATTTTATAAAACACAAATAAAACCAACTTCTTTAAGACATAGAAGAAACAAATTATACAATGGTACTTGTGCTATAAGTATACACAATAAAGATTTATTTAGAAGAATTAAGGGCTGGAAATTAGGGTTTCTTGAGAAAGTAAATTAGAAAGTAAATTTATAAAAAAAACAAAAAATCTGCCCTTGTAGTTCAACGGATAGAACACGAGTTTTCTAAACTTGAAATGGAGGTTCGATTCCTCCCGAGGGCGATATTGTGCTGGCGATTGGCGCCCGTAGCTTAGCTGGATAAAGCGTTGGCCTCCGAAGCCAAAAATCGTGCGTTCAAATCGCGCCGGGCGCATAAAAATTTATGGTGGCTATAGTTTAACGGTAGAACAGCGGGTTGTGGTCCCGCTAGCGAGGGTCCAACTCCCTCTAGTCACCCAGATAATAATGAGTATTAGCTGAAAACGCTGTGTCAATCAGTGTTTTAGCTGGCCTTGACGGCTGGCTTTATAATAATTTAAAAAAATGATTTAATGAATATAGTCAGAGAAAATGGAAGCTCATAACAATAAATTATTAATTAAATAAAAAATATGAACAATTTATTTGATCCGGAAAAGATAGAGGGTCTTAAAAAAATAAAAAAGAATTCTTTCTCTATTGTTGTCGCCGTTATACTTATCGTTATTATTTTTGGTTCAGTGGGGACAATCGGCGCCGGTGAGAGGGGCATTTTGTTGCAGTTTGGAGCCGTTAAAGACCGGGTATTTGACGAGGGTCTTTATTTCAAAATTCCCCTGATTCAACAAGTCGTTAAAATAGACGTAAAAATGCAAAAAGACGAGGTGCCGGCCAGCGCTTCTTCTAGGGACTTGCAGATCGTCACTTCCAAAATCGCCATCAATTACCACCTCGCTCCCGATAAAGTGAATAGGGTCTGGCAGGATGTCGGAATAAATTATAATACCCGCATTATCGCGCCGTCAATTCAGGAGGCGGTGAAAGCGGTCACGGCAAAATTTACCGCCGAAGAGCTGATTATAAAAAGGGAGGAGGTAAAAGATCAAATAAAAATTAATTTGGCTGAAAGATTGATTAAAAACAATATTGTGGTGGATGAAATCAATATCACCGCTTTTGATTTCTCGCCGTCCTTTAATGAAGCGATTGAGGCGAAAGTGACCGCGGAACAGCTGAAATTAAAAGCCGAAAGGGACCTGGAAAGAATAAGAATAGAAGCCGACCAGAGGGTTGTTGAAGCGGAAGGCAAGGCCAAGGCAATTAAAACTGAAGCGCAGGCCTTGACGTCTAATCCTCAAGTGGTGGAGTTGCGCTGGATAGAAAAATGGGACGGAAAAACGCCGACTTATTGGGGAGGCGCCAGCCCATTTATCGGCATAAACCGATAATAAGCGACTAATTTCAATTTAAATATTGTTCTAACTTAAAGATCAATTAATTTAAAAATCGCCTCCCTTGGGAAGGCGATTTTTATGAGATTTATAACGCATTTATTTGCAATTGCAATTTGCGATAGACGAATGCCATGGCGACCATAACCGTCGGTATGGCAAAAAACAATCCGACTAAAATCGCGATAAAGCCGGCGATAACAATTAATCCAAGTAAAAGAAAAAAAATCAACAAATCCAATTTAGCGCCCTTAGTCGCTTGCCCGCTCTTTTTAAGCGCTTCAATCGGCCCGGCGCCTTCCAAAATAAAATAGGGATAAAGCGAATATTTCATTTGCCAGATAATACCGGGGACTATCAACAGTATAAATCCCGCCAAGACAATCAGGGCATAAATTATGGCGCCAGCCAAGTATTTGAAAAATAAAGGAAAAGTGGAAAAAAGATCCGAAATTTTCACTTCTTGGCCATCAACTAATTTCAAGGCGATTTTCATCGCGCCCAAACCGACAATTGTTTGTAAAACGCCAAAAACAATACTGATAATAACGGCCAAAACAACGGCCTGATTATTGTCATAAGTTTTTTCCGGATCCCAGCCGAAGATGCCCAAAATTAATTGGAGAACGGCCATAATTACCAAAACGCCGACAAAAAACCAGAATTTCTTTTTTATAACCGCCCAGCCGAATTTTATGGCTTCTTTCATGGAAAATTTAGCTTGACCGCCCGATTTGGCAATCAAGTAAATGCCGATGGGGATGCTGATAATAATTCCTAGGACACAAATAATACCTAAAAAACCAAAAACGACCTTGATAATATCTCTTTTTACTGAATGCTCAAGGCCAGCAAAAATAAATCCCGCAACAACATAAAGAATGAGAGCGACAAAAGGCCAAATAATCAAAAACAGGCCCAATTTCCTTTTATTGCCCGACGGCTTGGAAACCAGATTGTTTGGTGGAATTATGGGTTCTATATGTTTTTGTTTATTTAATAATACCTAAATTATAACATTTTTTAATAAAAAAGAAAGGCGGGCTTGTTCAAATGCCTGCCTTTCCGATATATGAATTTGATTGTTGTTAACCTCTACTATTAGATACGCAAAAAATAGCCGGTTTATTTCAATCCGGCTATTTAAGATTGATGATTTCTGATTTTAAATTCATTCTTTTTAAAATTTCCTGGATTTCCGACTTATCGCTCACAATCTGCGGCTGGCCGTAGTCATAGATATGAATAGGAATAATTTCTATTTTTTCTAAATTTTTATCTTGAAAATAAATTTTGGCAAGCGCGCCTTGCTGGGTTTCGCGCGACCACATTTGGTCAAAAACCAAATTGCCGAGTGAATACAAAATCGGCTTGCCTTGATAAATTTCTATTATCTGAACCCAATGGGGATGATGGCCAATAACCAAATCCGCGCCCACGTCAATAACGGCGCGGGCAAAGTCCTTTTGCTGTTTATTCGGCGAGGCGACATATTCGGTTCCGGCGTGCATTTCAATGATTAAAATATCCACTTTCTTTTTAAACTCGCTCACGTTTTTTTTCGCTTGCTCAATGTTCATATTAGCGATGCCCGCCGCCCCATCGGTCGCCACATCAATTGTGTCTGGATAGCCGTAGCCCAGAAAACCAAACTTAAAGCCATTGGCTTCTATTATCTTGCCTTGACGCGCTTCGATAAAATTTTTGCCCGCGCCCACATATTCAATTTTATTTTTTGCCAATAAGTCAAAGGTGTCCAGCATGCCCTTCTGTCCCTTATCGCCAAAATGATTGTTGGCTAAGGTTATTAAATCAATGCCCGCGCCTTTCAATCCGCTTATAGCTTTCGGGTCGGCATTAAAAGCAAATGAGCCGGTCAGGACGAGATGGTCGCCGCCGTAAGTGAATGGCGATTCCAAATTAACGACCGCGATATCAGCGTCCTTAAAAATTGAGGCCACATTTTTAAACGGCCAAGAATAATCCTGATACTTAACCATTTTCTGTCCCACCACGCGCGACAACATCACATCGCCGCCAAAAACCAAGGTGGTTTCTTTTTTTGACGGCGATTGGGGAAGATTTAATTTTTCTCCGTTTAAATTCTGATTTATATTGATCGGTTCCGATGTTTTACCGCCGATTAAATTTTCCGACACGCTAATGGCTTTAAAGACGAAAAAAATGCCCGCTAAAATAATTATGGCGATCAATAAAATAAAATAAAAATAGAGTTTTCTAAACATCTTCTTTTTATTACAATAAATCTAATTATTAACCGCCTTTCTCTGTCGCAAATGCCGATAAACATAAGCGACAATGGCCAAGATAATCAAACCGGCAATCAGCAGGTCAAAATTATGGAGCTTCTCCTGAATCAATTCCCAATTATTTCCCATTTTCACTCCCAGCCAAGCGAATAAGATGCTCCAAGGCA
>CAYIRS010000048.1:0-5309 GCA_964365895.1 uncultured Gammaproteobacteria bacterium | reverse complement strand
TTTTTAATTTTTAAATAAATAAATCAAATTTTTAATTTTTAAAACCGCTATTAAAGAGAGCTGTTTAAAAATTTAGACATTAAAAATTATTTAAAAATTGGAAATTAAAAATTTAAAAATTACCTATGGCAATAACGATTTAAACCATTTTTTTAATTGGTGAGTGGCCTTATCAACGGTTTTAAATTGGGAAAATGGAAAATTGCTGGCCGTTTTTTGCAACTCACTGCCCCACAAGACCAAGCCGATGGCGGTGGTAAATGACAAATCGCTCACTTTGTCTAAATTGGAAACTAATTCTTGCGGATAGCCGAGAGAAGCCGGCAAACGCAAATAGGTCTTAGCGGCTTCAACTATGTCGGACAGTTTGGCGCCGCCGCCGGTTAGAACCGCGCCTGCCGGAAGCATACCCGACTTGCCGATTTTTTTCAATTCCTTATCCACCTTTTCCATAATTTCTTCTACCCGCGCTTCTATAATTTCGGCGACTTGTTTTTTGGAAAAACCGCCTTCTTCAATGCCGCCAACTTCCGAATATTTCATTTCCTCGCTTTTTTTCAAATCCTTTGAGACGCAGCTGCCTTCCCGGACCTTGATTTTTTCCGCCGTATCAATAGATATCCTTAAACCAATCGCGATGTCATTGGTAATATATTCAGAACCAACGGGTAAAACCGCGGTATGCAAGATATCGCCATCTTCAAAAACCGACAAACTGGTGGTGGCGCCGCCTAAATTTACCACCACCACGCCTAAGTCCTTCTGGCGATTAGTCAAAACGCTTTCGGCCGAAGCCAAGACCGAGAGGACGAGATCATCAATATCCAAGCCCGTGCGATAAATGCATTTGGTTAAATTTTTAATTTGGGCGGCTAAACCCTGAATAATCTGCGTTTCCACTTCTAAACGGATGCCGGTCATGCCAATCGGATCTTTAATGCCGACTTGGGAATCAACCGTAAAGCTTTTAGGAATAACATGAATTATTTCATAATTGGGCGGGATGGAAACGGCGCGAGCCGCCCCAATCGCCCGCTCCACGTCTTCGGCCCTGATTTCGCCGTCGGGCTTGGAAACCGCCACCACGCCACGACTTTCTTGAGCCGTAATGTGGCTCCCGGAAATGCCAATCCAAGCATGGTCAACGGGCTGGCCCACCATCCGCTCAATTTTTTCCAAAGCCAGAGAAATTGAGGAAACAGCATCTTCCACGCTATTAACCACTCCCTTGCTGATGCCTTGGGCCGGCGTTTCAACCGCGCCAACAATATGAAGACGGTCATCGTTTCTGGATTTCTGGCCAACCACAATCCTAATGGCGGTTGAGCCGACATCTAATCCGGTTATGATGTTATCCTTAGGCATGGGAAATTAGTTAAAAGTTAAAAGTTATAAAGTTTAAAAGACAAGAAATAAAAAACCTTATAACTTTCAACTTTCAACTTTATAACTTCTTATCTCACCACTATATTATAATAAAAAATCAGTCAATTATCAAACTGTTAGTAAAACAGTAAATGAACAAAATATGTGTTCAGATACTTAAACCCTAAATTCTAAATTCTAAATCCTAAACAAATCCAAAATCCAAAATTCCAAAAAATCAAAAAACCATCGCTTTAAAATTGTTTTGAATTTTGAATTTTGGTCATTGGAGTTTGTTTAGAGTTTAGGATTTAGAGTTTAGGATTTGGAATTTTAGGATTTAGTGTTTATCCTCGCCCTCACCCTCTCCTCAAATCCTCTCATCTCCCCCGCCCTCTTCGGCGGTACCCCCTCGTGCTCATAGCCGACCAAATGGGCCAAGCCATGAATTAATAAACGAGCAATTTCCTTTTTTAAGGACTGATTGAATTGCTTGGCCTGTTTTTCCGCTTGAGAAGCGCAAATTAAAATCTCGCCTAAATATTTTTCCGCCGACGGCATTTCTATAAAATCATTTTTATCTTCGGCAAAACTCAAGACATCGGTAACCCGATTTTTGCCGCGGTAATCTTGGTTTAATTTTTTAATATTTTTCGCGTCAATGAAGGCCAAAGAAAAATTAAATCTCCCCTTTAACTTCCACTCTTGGCTAAAACCCCTAATGACCGCGTTTAAAAATTTCTTATCAACGTCAATCTTGACTTGTTTATTTAGTTCAAAATTTAACACCTAATGGGAATTAACTAATTATTGGATATGAGTTGAAAACTCCTATAAAACGGCTCAAATAAATCGCTGTTTATCGCGCCGTTTGATATCTGATATGTCTTATTATTTTTTTCAATAAATATGGATTCAGAATACCAAGATGGAATCGTGGCGGTCGTGACTACCACTTTGGTGGCGGCAACATTGCCGAGGGTAATATTCTCCCGGCTCTCCGATCTGGAAGCGGCAAATTGGCTGCCCATTTCCCTGATAATATCTTCCTTGGTCTTCTGGCTCGCGTCAAACACCAATATCGCCCATTGATAATCCAAGGCCATGGTAATCGGCGCAAAGCCGGCAATGCTGTCGCTTACGACCACGGTCTTCCAATCAGTCGGATATTTAACGCTATAACCATCGGCGGTATTGTCATAAGCTTGCCAATCGGCGGTCGCCTCACGGCCAATAACCGGCTTAAAATTTTTAATAATCATCAAAAATAAAGCGGGGTAGCGGAGTTGAGCATTGGCATCCATCATATACTCAAAAGAATAGAGTTGATTTTTATCGGCATCGGCCAGATAGGCGGCTAAACCATTGGGAGAAAATACGCCGCTTAAATCATCGGCCGTAACGCTTTTTAACTGGCTTAAAGAGGCCTGCGGATTATTATTTAAATACCAATTAGCGGCGGAAATACGGTCATTGTTATCGCGCGCGGATATTTTTATAATCTCGCCCGTATTGGTGGTAATCACCACCTGATTGGTGGCCGGTATGGTTGTCGCCGGCCAGCTTTTGGGATAAAGTATTTTGAAATTATCCTTGATAAAATTTGTAGAAAGCGCGGCGATAAAACTGGCCGCCGGCAACTTGCCGCTGTCGCCGCCGCCCGGCGCCGTCGGGCTATAGCCCTTGGCTAATTCCTGGCCGTCAATAAAGCCGTCCTTATCCGAATCCTGCTCAATCGGCGAACTGCCGACCACGCTTTCCTCCGCGTCAGTCAAGCCGTCATTATCGCTGTCGCTGCTTATTTGAGGCGGTGTTTGCGCCGTGTAAGCGCCGATATTTCCCGACGGCGTGCTGGTGCTGGCATTGGTATTGGTTTCGGCATTTAAATTTGTGTTGGCATTATTATCTAAATCATTATTTATATTGCTGTTTACATTTTCATTCTGGCTCTGATTCTGATTCTGATTCTGATTTTGATTATTATTCACCTTAAGATTTTGATTGGCTAACGCCAGGCCATTTTGGCTCTTTTGCCACATATCATACAAAAAATAAGTGGCCGTGGCCGCCGCGACTAAAATTAAAATAATTAAAGCGATAATCAATGGCTTACCGGCCGATGATTTGGCTGGCTGGGGATGGAATTTTTCCGGCATGACATAAACCTCGTCCTGGGGCGGTTCGGGCGGATTATTATCCAAGGAAAAACTTGAGACCGGCGGTTTATTTTCCGGCGGCTGACTGATGGGTGAGGGCGAATTGTTTGAGTTAAACATATGGATGATTTAAATAATTAATTATTGTGTTGGGACATTAAATAATCTTGCCCCGCCCGGTTTAGTCGGATCATAACCATTGCTTACTTCCTGGCCGTCTTTATAGCCGTCGCCGTCTGTGTCCGGATTAAGCGGGTCGGTCTTATAAATTTTTACCTCGGCGTTATCAGTCAAACCGTCATTATCGCTGTCAAAATTATTCGGATTAGTGCCTATTCTTCTTTCTTCTTCATCAGTCAAACCGTCATTATCGCTGTCAATAATCGCCGCCGGTTGATTGGTATTTGAATTGTTGGCCGGCTCGGCATTATTATTCACATTATTCACATTCGCCGTATTGACGCTATTGGCATTAACCGCCGCGCTATTATTGTTAATATTTTGATTAGGATTTGGTTTTCCTGATTTGGCAAAAAAACTAAAAGTCAGCCAGCCCGCGCCACCCAAAATCAATACGCCCGCCGCAATTAAGATAACCATCAGCAATTTATTCTGCCAAATGGAACGGCCGCCGAATAAATCTTCGGCCGGCATTGAATCGGGCAATATATTTTGCGCTTGGCCCGGCTGAAGCGGCCGGCCTACCTGCGGATTGCCTTTGTCGGTTTCGGCAAATATGTCCTCTACCGGTGGCTGGGGCAAATGAGATTGGGGCGTGGGTGGCGGAAAAGAAAGGGGCTCGCCTCGCTTTGGCGAAGTCGAAGCGGGCGAAGCGGCGTCCGGTTGATTTGCCGTTATATTATCATCAGGAAAAACCGGATTTAAATTTGAATTTTTTTGTTCAAACATATAATTAATTTTAGGTAATAATTTAAAATGTAAATATCAAATATCAAAATGACAATGTAAAATTAAAAATTTTGAATTTTGAACTGTCATTTTTCATTTTGATTTTTAAATTTTTCATTGTATGGTAATAGAATGAACGACAAAATTCACGTCATAATTTAATCCGGCTTGGCACCCTCGATTTCGCCAAGATGCGTATTGATGGGTTGGCGGAGGGCAAAACATATCATTTAGCCAATCAAATCTTAAAGTATATGAGCCAACGGAAAGATTTCCTAAATTAATTGAACTGGTTTGAGGGGTGGCGGTGCCATATTGAGCGGGCAAAGAAAGTGAAGCAATCTTATTCCATATTCCGCCACTATTATTTTTAAAATACACATCAATATTATATGTTGTGCCAACCGGCGGCAAATTAAAAAAAGCATCAGCATTAGTATTAGAATATTTTAACACCGCGGTTTTAACGCTAACGGCCGGAATATTGATTTGGTAACTAAAAGAACCGGCCCCGTAATTGATTAGAATATTTTGACTTTGAGGAGCACAAAGGTCGCATTCCGCTCCATAAATTAAGGTTCTCGTTATGTTATTTGTACATGTATTATTACAATAACTACAAATGACCGGGTAGCACCAAGGATTGCTGCCATTATCGCATTGCTCGCCGTTTAAATTATCAATTATCCTATCGCCGCAATAACGGCTGCTGATACTGACAATACCGCAACCGGCGCTACAATATTTTATGGTTGTAGACGAGACAGAATATGAATCCGGAGGCACGCCATTGGCAGTTGAATAGCTCACGATATCACCGGTAGGACGTAGTTTGGTACAGGAGTCATAAGGCAAACGCGCCGGGTCAATGCCGCAATC
>CAYIRS010000047.1:0-5380 GCA_964365895.1 uncultured Gammaproteobacteria bacterium | reverse complement strand
CGGACCGGCAATACGCCATCCGGGTGGCCCATTAACGTCAAAAATGATTTAATGAGATAAATTATGCCAAGAAAAAAAGAGAACAAGAAAATAGAAGTTAAGACATACGACCATAAAGGGGCGAAGCGCACGAATATTCCGCCAGTGGGTTTGGTTTCCAGCGCGACCGATAAATTGGACAGCAAACGGCCGTATGAACATGACCCGCACATTGACCCGTATTTGAGCTGGGCCGGGAAAAAAGAAGGCACGGAATTTGATGTGCAAAATGTTAGTTTGCATATTCATGAGAGGATTGACTCGAAACGCATTATCAAATCGTTTCTCAAAAAAGATACCGGGCCAAAACAGGTTTCTATTTTTGAACAGCCGGAAAACGAGCCGCCGCTTAATAAAGCAATTGATTTTTATAAGCACGAACAGGACTGGACAAACCGCCTCATTGCCGGCGATTCTCTTTTGGTGATGAATAGTTTGCTCAACAAGGAAGGAATGGCGGGCAAGGTGCAGATGATTTATATTGACCCGCCCTATGGCATTAAATACAACTCCAACTTTCAGCCGTTTGTAAATAAAAAAGATGTTAAAGATAGAGATGAGGATATTCCGGCAGAGCCGGAAATGATTCAAGCCTTCCGCGATACTTGGGAGCTTGGAATTCACAGTTACCTGACACATTTGCGCGACAGATTACTGCTCGCTAAAGAATTACTTCACGAGAGCGGGAGTATTTTTGTGCAGATATCTCAAAAGAATCTTCATCATATCCAAGAAATAATGGACGAGGTTTTTATTTCGGAAAATAAGGTCGCCGTTATTCCATTTAGAACCAAAAAAATGCCACTTAACTTAAAAACAATAGATAGTATTTGTGATTATATAATTTGGTACGCCAAAGATATAAAAGCAATTAAATATAGACAACTATTTGAAGAAAAAAAAGCGAGCGATGGTTTTTATACTTATATTGAAGACGGAAAAGGAGACATCAGAAAAATAAGAGAGGAGGATAACTTCGAAGAATACAAAGATAAATTATTTTTGCCGTTAAATATGAACTCTTCCGGGTTAACACCCTCGTGTGTTTTTGAAGTTGATTTTAAGGGTAGAAAATACTTTCCCCGCACAGGATTTAGTTGGGCGACTAATCGGAAAGGGATGAGAAAACTAATTGATTTGGGCCGAATATTCGCATCAGAGAACGTTCTTTATTATAAGCTTTATCATAATGATTTTCCTGTAAAAAACATGACTAATATGTGGGTGGATACAATGGGATCATTCCAAAAAAGATATGTAGTAGAAACTTCTGAGCGCGTTATTCAACGATGTTTGTTAATGACAACTGACCCCGGAGATTTAGTTTTAGATCCAACCTGTGGTGGAGGAACGACTGCGTATGTTGCCGAGGAATGGGGCCGACGTTGGATTACCTGCGATACTTCACGGGTTGCCGTTACATTGGCTAAACAAAGATTGATGACGGCAAAGTATGACTATTTTGAATTGGCTCACAAAGATGAAGGCGTAAGAAGTGGTTTTAATTACAAAACCGTGCCACACATCACACTTGGCTCTATCGCGCAAGACGAACCATCAAAGGATGAAACGCTTTATGACCAACCAATAATAGAAAAGAAAAAAGTCAGAGTAACTGGACCATTTACAGTTGAAGCGGTGCCGAGCTTGCGAGTTAAGCCATTTGACGGGAAAGAGCCGAAGATTGAGGGTAGCGGCAGAGAATTGTCGCAAACCGGCGAAACAGGAAATCAAACACTTTACCGCGATGAACTAAAAACAACGGGCATTATAACAACCGGCGGCAAAAAGATTGAATTTTCAATGGTGGAGCCGATGGTGGCGACGCGGTTTTTACACGCCAAAGGTGAAATCATAGAAAAAGACAAGACCAAAAAGGCATACATCAGTTTTGGCCCTGATTTCGGGCCAATGGAACAAAGACAGGTTGAGGAAGCGATTAAAGAAGCTCGCGGCCTGAAAGAAAAACCGGACTTTGTGATTTTCGCCGCTTTTCATTTTGATCCGGAAGCGGCGAAAGACATTGACCTAATTGAATGGCCGGGCGTTCAAATTCTCAAAGCGCAAATGAGCGTGGATTTGCTCACGGCTGATTTACGGAAAAAAAGATCGTCAAATCAAAGTTATTGGCTTATTGGCCAGCCGGATGTTGAAGTTATGAAAGAAAAAGGCGGCAAGTATAAAGTCCGCGTGAACGGCTTTGATTATTACAATCCGATAAGCGGAGAAATTGAATCAAAAAGCAACGCGCATATTGCGATGTGGTTTTTAGATACTGACTATGACGAAAGAAGTTTGTTGCCCGACCAAGTATTTTTCCCGATGAAAGACAGCAAGCGGGACTGGACGAAATTGGCCAAGGCCCTAAACGGCGAAATTGATGAGGAATTGATAGAAGCATTTACCGGCGTTGAGTCGTTGCCGTTTGAGGCCGATGAGGAAAAGAAGATTGCCGTAAAAATAATAGATAACCGAGGCATTGAATCGTTTGTAATAAAAAATCTTGAATAATATGTCCAGCAAAGCCATTGACCAACTTATAATCAATAATCCCTACGAGGAGCCAAAAGAGCATTGGCTTTATCTTCGTGAATCTCAAAGTTTTGAAAGGAAACCAGGAAGAAGAAAATCGGGTTATTGGCGGGCAACTTCACGCAATCGAGGTGATAGCGAAGACCCGGGCGAGTTTATTGAAATTCCTTTGGTTAATAAAATTAGGCCGAGAGTAAAGGTGTGGCGAGAAAAAGGATACCCCAATATTACTGGTGTTACCAAAAGATTACTTGATTTTTGGAATGATAACTCGCAAAGAGAACTTCAGCCATTTTGGTGTCAGTTTGAGGCCGTAGAAACGGCTATTTGGCTCACGGAAGCGAGCGCGGCGGAAAAGCAAGGGGTTGATATTCCGGAAGATAGCGGCGATTGGGAAAGACAATGTTTGAAACTTGCCACCGGAACAGGGAAAACAGTGGTTATGGCTATGCTCATCGCTTGGCAAGCTTTGAACAAAATTGCCAACCAAAAAGACGCAAGATTTTCAAAACACATATTGATTATTGCGCCGGGGCTTACGGTGCGGGATCGCCTGCAAGTTTTACTGCCGGATAATCCTGAAAATTTTTACCAAAGTTTTGTTTTGGTTGATTCTGTAATGTGGCAGGAACTTTTGCAGGCGAAAATTGAGGTAACGAATTGGCACACGCTCGCGCCATACAACGAGAATTATGGCCCGAAGGTGGTTAAGAAGGGGCCGGAAAGCGATGAGGCGTTTGTGCGGCGCGTTCTTCCCGATTTTGGCAATGCGACGAACATTTTAGTAATCAATGACGAAGCGCACCATTGCCATAGGCCAAGCGCCGAAGAAGAGCAAAACGAGAAAGAGCAAGCCACAATTTGGGTTAGCGGAATTGACAGAATCAATAAAGCCCGCGGGGTTTTAAAAGCATACGATTTAACCGCAACTCCATTTAAGCCTACGGGGCGCAATAATCAGGGCGAGCAATTGTTCAATTGGATTGTCAGTGATTTCGGATTAAATGACGCGATTGAGAGCGGCTTGGTAAAAACTCCAAAAGTAGCAGTGAGGGATGACGCAACATTAGATAAAGATCTAAAATCAAAGTTCTTTAAATTATACGAGCACGTTAAAGAGGATTTAAATCGACGCGCTGAAAAAACAGAAGGGCTTCCCGATTTAGTTAGAAACGCTGTTAATATTCTAGGAGCAGATTGGTTAGATATAAAAGATGGGTGGGAAAAAGGGGGCAGAAAAACACCTCCCGTTATGATTATGGTCACTAACAGAACGGAAACAGCGGCAAGATTAGAATATTCTTTAGTAAATGGTTTTTTCTCTATCGATGAACTGGCGGATAATACAAAGTTAATACGCATAGATCAAGATGCGTTAGATAAGATTGAGGCTGATGAGGAAGAAAAATTAGACAAGTCAAAAAGAGAATTGGTTGAAATTGAGCGGGAGAAATTTAACACAGTTGGTAAAGAAGGAAGAGCGGGAGAGCAAGTCCAATGCGTTATTGGAGTCAATATGTTGTCGGAAGGTTGGGACGCACGGACCGTAACACATATCCTTGGGCTTCGTGCTTTTACCAGTCAGTTGCTCTGTGAGCAGGTTGTAGGCCGAGGATTGCGCAGAATCTCGTATGACCTTAGTCCAGAGACTGGTTTATTTGACCCGGAATATGTAACAGTTTTTGGCGTTCCTTTCACATTTTTGCCAGCAGAAGGTAAAGAAAAAACACCTGGCCCAGAAAAGCCAAAAACAAAAATCGAGCCGTTGCAAGACAGAAAAGAGCAAAAAATTGACTGGCCACATGTATTACGCGTTGATTATAAACTAAATTATTTCTTGGATTTAGATTGGGATAAGTTGAACAAATTGGTTTTGTCGCCGGAAGATTCGCCAACAGTTGTAGAAGTCGCGCCGACAATTGAAGGACGACCCAAATTTGATCAAATTAGTGAAATTAGCCTTAATAAATTAGCGGAGGAACACCGTATACAAAAATCAAAACTCCAGGCCGCAGTACGACTTCATGAACAATTTGGTAAAAACTGGAAGGGCGATCCTGGAAGCCATATTGGGCAATTGGTACAGATAATGGATAAATTTCTCGAATCAGATAGGTTAATGATGAAGATTCCTGTTTTTGCAGGTTCTGAAAAATTAAAAAATATAATGATTGCTCTAAATATTCAGGCGATTGTAAATCATATTGGAAATTTTATAAGAAGTTCAAGTAAAGACGCGCCGCTTGCCATTCTTGATCCGGTACGGCCAAAACGAAGCACGGCAACTGCAATGACTTGGTATACGAGTAAAAAGACACAGCCGGTTAATAAGAGTCAAATTAGCCATATTGTTGTTGATAGTGGGTGGGAAGGAAGTTTGGCTTTTGAACTTGAGAGAAGTCGGATAAAAGATTTGGTCTCGTGGGTTAAAAATGATCATTTGGGATTTGAGATATTTTATCTTTGGCAAGGTCAAACACACACTTATTATCCCGACTACATAATTAAGTTTAAGAATGACAGACACTTGATTTTGGAAGTCAAAGGCCAAACCAAAGAACAAGACAAGGCAAAATGGCAAGCGGCGAAGGAGTGGGTGGAAGCAGTAAATACGAATGGAAACTTTGGCAAATGGGAGTTTAATGTTTTGGATGATCCCAAAAATGTTTTTGATGTGGTGAAATGAATTGGGAAGTCCGCGACTACGAAAAACAAATTGACCAATTAGTTTTTCAACTTTACGGACTTACCGAAGATGAAATCAAAGTTGTGGAAGAAGCAAATTGACCAGCTCGCCTGCCTGCGCCAA
>CAYIRS010000046.1:150-5485 GCA_964365895.1 uncultured Gammaproteobacteria bacterium | reverse complement strand
TTAGTGGTTTTGCGAGTTAACGGGTTGAACACAAGCCAGCAAATAACTCGTTAACTCCCAAGATTATTAAATGGCACATAGCATATAGCGTATGGTAATTTCGCATCTATTATCTGCCTATCTGCCATTTGCCATACGCTATAAGCTATCCGCTATTAGCCATAAGCTACCTAACTATGTGTAAATTTTGGAAGCCGGAAAAATGCAATCACCATTTTCCCGAATTAAATAAAAGAAAAAATAATATTCGCTTGATCGCCAGATTTTTTACCCCAAACAAGATCGCGACCATGTTGGTTTTGGCCGTGATGGGCGTCGGGTTTATTTATTTAATGGAGACGAATATCGGGGCGACTAAGGGCTATAAAATAAATGATTTGGGAAAGAAAGCGGAAGAACTTAAGCAGGAATACGACAAGCTGAACTTGCAATATATTGAATCGCAATCAATGGCTAATATAATTAATAAAACATCGGATTTAAATTTAGTGGCCATTGACGATATTGAGGTGATTAATCAATTGGGATCGGCGGTGGCATTTAGATAAATTTTTAATTTTGTAATTTTTAATTTTTAAATAAATAACTCAAATTTTTAATTTTTAAAATAATTAAAAATTCATTTGTTTAGATATTTAAGCATTATAATTTATTTAAAGGCCCGTCCCCGACCCCGATTGGGGATTGGAAATTAAAAATTTAAAAATTATCCGATTATGATTTGGCGGCAGAGCTTAGCAACCCACAGAAAATTATACCACGTCCGCCATAGCGATAAGCAAAAACCCCGGACTAGTGGTGAAGGCCGGGTTAAATTTTTGGCGCTGTTTTTTGTTATTTTTGCCATCCTAATCGTGGTCCGCCTTTTTGATTTGCAGGTTTTGCGGGGCGGTTTTTACGCGGCTCTGGCTCTCGGCCAGCACGAGCTTTATAAAAAATTATTCCCCGAGAGGGGTTCTATTTATGTTATTGAAGATAACGGGCGAGACCAGTCCCTTTTCCCCTTGGTCACCAATAGGCAATTAAATTTGTTTTACGCCGTGCCGGCCAAAATAGCCAAGCCCGAGGAAACCGCCCAGAAATTATTTGAAATTTTTGGCTTGCCGGAAAATATTGACATCAAGCAGGCGGAGCAGGATTTATTTGCCGATATTTCGCCCGCCTTAGATTCCAAATTAGCCGAAGAAATAAAAAGCAATCGGCGGGAGAAATGGTATGAAGACCAAAAAAAAACTGAAATTGAACGGCTGACTAAAATTTTATCAAAAAAAGACGACCCCTATGAGCCCATTAAGCGCCGCTTAACCGACGAGCGGGCGGAAAAAATAAGAGCTCTAAAAATTGAGGGATTGGATTTCAGCGAGGAGGCCTGGCGTTTTTATCCGGAAAAAGGCATGGGCGGCCATGTTTTTGGTTTTTTGGGCTTTAATGGCGACAAGAAGCAGGGGCAATACGGCCTAGAAGGTTATTATGATAAAATTTTGTCCGGCCAGATTGGCGAGATTCGTTCCGAGAGAGATGTTTGGGGCGATATCATTGCCATCGGCCGTTATTCTTTGAAGGAGAAAGTGGACGGTTCGTCTCTGGTTTTAACCATTGACCGCGCCATTCAGTACAAGGCCTGCCAGTCGTTATATGCGGCCGTTGACCGTTTCAAAGCCGAGAGCGGCAGTGTGATAGTGATGAACCCGAAAACCGGCGCCATTATCGCGATGTGCGGCGCGCCCGATTACGACCCCGACCAATATAATAAAGTTGAAAATATAAATGTTTATAATAATCCGGCAATTTTTAATGCTTATGAGCCGGGTTCCATTTTTAAGGCCATTACCATGGCGGCCGCTTTGGATGCCGGCAAGATAGAGCCGGAGAGCGCTTATGTTGATACCGGCAGCGTTAAATTCGGCCCTTACACGATTAAGAATTTTAATGAAAAGATATACGGCCAAAGAACCATGACCGAGGTTTTGGAAAATTCCATTAATACGGGCGCGATTTGGGCCATGGAACAGGCGACGGCCAAGGTATTTACCAAGTATGTTAAAGATTTCGGTTTCGGACAGGTGACGAATATCGGTCTGGAAAAAGAGGTGGCCGGCGATATTGCCAATTTGGATAAGAAAGGGGAAATTTATCCGGCTACCGCTTCATTCGGGCAGGGCATTGCCGTGACGCCGCTTCAGATGCTGACGGCGTATGCCGCTATTGTCAACGGCGGAAAATTAATGAAGCCCTATATTGTTTCCCAAATAATAGATAGTAATAATGGAATACAAAATTTTTATCCGCAAGAAATTAGGCAGGTAATTTCTTCTAAGACCTCAACCATGCTGTCCGCCATGCTGGTGAGTGTGGTGGAAAGCGGACACGGCAAGACCGCTCAAGTGGCCGGATATAGAGTGGGCGGTAAAACCGGCACGGCTCAAGTGCCGAGAAAAGACGGCCGGGGATATTCAAGCGACGTTGATGTTTCTTTTGTGGGTTTTGCGCCATTCGCCGACCCAAAATTCGTGATGATCGTGGCGATTTTTAAGCCGCAATATGGCAAAGAAGCGGTGGTGATTAACGGGCCGGTTTTTGCCGATATTGCCAAATTTGTTTTACAGTATTATAATGTCCCGCAGGATAAGTAGGTGTTAGCTTGTAGCTTGTAGCTGGTAGGTTTAAATTTTGAATTTTGAAAGGGGATTATATTTCAAAATTTAATCATTCAAAATTATTTCAAAATTCAAAATTGTAAAATTTAAAATTTGATCAGAGTTTAAAATTATTTATGAAGGATATATTAAAAAATATTGTCAAAAAGATATTAAGAGGCCTGGCTAAGGCGATTCTAAAAAAATACCAGCCGGATATTATTGGCGTGACCGGCAGTTTTGGCAAAACCTCGGCCAAGGAAGCGATTTTTACGGTGCTTTCCCATAAATTTAATGTCCGTCGAAACATTAAAAATTACAATAATGAAATCGGCCTGCCTCTGACGATTATTGGCGCCGGTTCGGGCGGCCGGTCAACTTGGCTTTGGCTGGGCGTTTTTATCAAGGCCTTGGTGATGCTGGCCTGGAAAGAAAGGAGCTATCCCGAGGTTTTAATTTTAGAAATGGCGGTGGACCGTCCCGGCGATATGCCATATCTGATTGATTTGGCGCCATGTAAAATCGGCGTGGTTACCAATATCGGTCCAGCTCATTTGGAATATTTTAAAACCCTTGAAAGGATTGCCAGAGAAAAATCACTCCTGGTTTCGCATATTGATAAAAATGGTTGGGCGATTTTAAATGGCGATAATCAGTATGTTTGCGAAATGCAAGAAACAATCAGGGCCAAGGTTTTAACTTATGGCTTTAAAAACGAAGCCGATATCAGGGCCTCGGAAATAAAAATTTTACCGGGCGAAACCAATTCTGGCGGCGAGGAAATCGAAGATAGCGGGACACTTGGTTTAAATTTTAAACTAACCCATCGGGGCAGCACCGTGCCCGTGTTTCTGCCAAATATTTTAGGCGAGCATTTAATATACGCGGCTTTGGCGGGGACGGCCGTGGGTATTTCTTACGCCATGAACTTAGTGGAAATTTCCCAGTCCTTAAGATTTTTTGCGGCCCCGCGCGGGAGAATGAATTTAATTCCGGGCCTAAAAAATACCATGATTATTGATGATACCTATAATGCCGGGCCCGATTCCACCCTAGCCGCGATAAAGGCCTTGGGCAAAATTAATTCGCAAAATAAAAAATTTGCCGTTTTGGGCGATATGCTGGAATTAGGCAGTTTTACGGATGAGGCGCATGAAATAATTGGTCGGGCGGTCAGGGAAAATAAAATTGATATTTTAATTACGGTTGGCGAGAGGGCGAAAATTATTGCCGCCGAAGCGGAAAAGCGGGGTATGGCGCCAGACCAGATATTTTCTTTTTCCGACGCTTTGACGGCCGGCCGTTTTGTCCAGGACAGAATAGAACCGGGCGATATTATATTAGTCAAGGGCTCGCAAGGCATGAGGATGGAAAAGATAGTTAAAGAAATAATGGCCGAACCGCTAAAAGCCAAGGATTTATTGGTGAGGCAGGATAAAATTTGGCTTAATTAACTGGAAAATTTTTTAATTTTTTGGCAAACCGATAAGTTAAAAGACCGGGGAATCCTTGGTCTTTTTTAATTTATAAATTTGCGGCTATGGCTAAAATATCAATCTTTTGTTAAGATATAATTATTAAATTTTATCCGCGAAAAAATTATTTATGCTAAAAATTTATAATACTTTAAGCAAGAAAATTGAGGAATTTAAGCCGATTAAAAAAGGCAAAGCCGGCCTGTACACCTGCGGACCCACGGTTTATGATTATGACCATTTGGGCAATGATTGGTATTATTTTAATGCCGATATTTTGCGCCGTGTTCTGGAATATAATGGTTATGAAGTCAAGCATGTTTTAAATATTACGGATGTCGGCCATTTGACTTCTGACGGCGATATGGGCGAAGATAAATTGGAGAAAAGCGCGAGAGAAGCGGGCAAAAGCGCCAAGGAAATAGCGGAATTTTTTGAAAAGATTTATTTAGCAAACAGGCAGAAGCTGAATCTTTTGGCGCCGGCCGTTATCTGCCGCGCCACCGGCCACATCAGGGAAATGATTGACTTAGCGCAAAAATTGCTTAATAACGGCTATGCCTATGAAATAGCAGACGGCATTTATTTTGATGTTTCCAAATTTCCCGATTACGGAAAATTATCAGGTAATACTTTAAACCAGTTGAAAGATGGCGCCCGGATAGAAGTCAATCCGGAAAAAAGAAACCCGGCCGATTTCGCGCTTTGGAAATTTTCGCCCGAGGGAGAGAAGCGGCAAATGGAATGGCCGGCCTTTGGCAAAATTGGCTTTCCGGGCTGGCACATTGAGTGCAGCGCCATGTCCATGAAATATCTGGGCCGGCATTTTGATATTCATACGGGCGGGGAGGATAATATTTTTCCGCACCACGAATGCGAAATCGCCCAGAGCCAATCCGCCACCGGTGAAAAATTTGTGAATTATTGGTTTCATACCAGATTTCTGCAGGTTGAGGGCGGCAAAATGAGCAAGTCAAAGAAAAATTTTTATACCCTGGCGGATTTGGCGGCCAGAGGATTTGAGGCGCTTGATTTGCGCTATTTATTTTTAACCGCCCATTACCGAAGCCAGTTTAATTTTACTTGGGAGGGGCTGGCAGCGGCAAAAATTGCCAGACAAAAACTAAATGATTTTATCTTAACCCCCCTCCCCTTTATAAGGGGGTCGCTAATGCGACGGGCAGCAAAGAGTGGAGCCACCAGGCGAACGCGAATGCCGATGAT
>CAYIRS010000046.1:0-140 GCA_964365895.1 uncultured Gammaproteobacteria bacterium | reverse complement strand
TTGCCAGACAGAAATTAAATGATCTTATTATTGGCATAAATAAAAATGGTAAAGTTAACAAGGATTATAAAAATAAATTTGAGGAATTGATAAATAATGATTTAGCCATGCCGCAGGCCATGGCTTTGGTTTGGGATTTG
>CAYIRS010000045.1:0-5526 GCA_964365895.1 uncultured Gammaproteobacteria bacterium | reverse complement strand
AATCCGCGATAAATAAAACGGCCGTTAAAATTATTATTAGCAAAATAATTATCATCATTTTTTTATTTTTTTTAGGAATCATTTTTAAAAAAATAATATGAATAGGCCCAGGATAATTAAAATAGTCGCTAAGATTTTTTGCGTTAGTATTTTAGGCGAAAATTCTTCTTTGAGCAGGCGAGGAATTTTTTTGGCGAGAGGGATTATTATAATTAATAAGAAAATATATTGCAAACCCTGCAAAGCATTGACCAGGGCGACGCTGCTTGAGATGGCGATGGCGTAATTAATCAGGATAAAACTTAAAGCGCCGCTGATTTGTCCAAAAATAAATAAGCCCCCGCCGTTTTTGCCGGGATTTTTAATTTTTCCTCCAATGTCTTGCCGGTTGGTCTTGGGAATCAGCAAGAATAGCGCGCCTAAAAAGGCGCCCACTCTCGTCCAAACAAAACCGGAAATAAAATCTTGCTGGATAAAAACATATTTATTCATCGTGTAGGAAATGGCGAAAAGCAAGGTGGCGATAATGGCTAATTGATAGCTTTTAGCCGAAGATTTGCCTGATGGCCAAGAAATGGCGACCGTGCCCAAAATAATAATAAAAAAAGCGGTGAGCGGTTGCAGGCCTAATTTCTCATCTAAAAAAATTAAGGCGAATATAAAAATAAAAATCGGCTGGAGCCCGCCCATAAAAGGCGTGATGCGCGAGGCCTCGTTTTTGCTGATGGCCTTAAACATAAACAAAAGAGCGAAGGCGAAAATTATGCCCGCCGCTAAGGCGATAATAATTTGCGATAAAGAATAAAATTTAAAACCAAAGGGAATTAGAACCAAAGCGAATAAACTAAGGGCGGAGATAAAAAAAGCGTAAACGGCCGGGTTGGGAATTTTTTTGGATAATAAAATTTTGTCTATCGTTATGGCGATGGCGTTAAGGAAATAAGCGATAATGACGATGGTAAGCCAGTTCATGGAGGAGTTATAAAGTTAAAAGTTTAAAGTTCATAAAGTTAAGAATTTTTAAGAGGTTATTTTTTTGTTAATTACTTTATAACTTTCAACTTTATGGACTTTTAACTATTATACCATTATTTTATCAGCATGGCATCGCCGAAGCTGTAAAATTTGTATTTTTTATTAACGGCTTCTTGATAGGCCTTCATGATTGTTTTTTGATTAGCAAAAGCAGAAATTAACATTAGCAGGGTTGATTTTGGCAGATGGAAATTGGTAATAATCGCCTCAACAAATTTAAATTTGTAGCCGGGATAAATAAAAATATCAACCCATTTTTTTTGCGGAATTAATTTTCCATCTTTATCGGCAAAGGCCTCAAGCGTTCTGACGGTGGTGGTGCCGCAGGCAATTATTTTATGGCCCATTTTTTTTATTTTATTCAATCTATCGGCCGTGATTTTATCTAAAACGGCTAATTCGCCAGGCATCTTGTGATTCTCAATCCTTTCTGTTTTGACGGGAGCAAAAGTGCCAAGGCCGACATGAAGGGTGATATATTCAATTTTGACGCCCTTATTTTTTAACTTGTTTAGCCGGTTTTTTGTAAAATGCAAGCCAGCCGTGGGCGCCGCGACCGAGCCGTCCGTCTTGGCATAGACAGTTTGATAATCCATGAGATTGGATTTTTGTTTGATATAGGGCGGGGTAGGCGTCTGGCCGATAGAAAATAATTTTTTATTATTGCAATTAAATTTCACAGTCCAAGTAGTTTGGGCTGCTATTTTTTCCTGGCTAATTATGGTCGCGATAATTTTTTTAGGCAAAATAATTTTTTGGCCGGCCTTAATTTTGCCTTTGATTAATACCGACCAATTTTCTCCCACCCCCTCGGCCTTACGGCCACGTTCCTGGGCAGCGCTAAATGCTCCCAGGGTCGCATTTAGCGACTCTCGCTCCGCTCGCTCCTGCCCGTCGCTTCGCGACCCCCTCAGGCAGGGGGAGATTTTATTTAAAAGAAATATTTCCATTTTGCCGCCGGTTTTTTTGCGGCCGATAAGCCGAGCCGGTATGACTTTGGAATTATTTAAAACAAGCGCGTCCCCCTTTTCCAAAAAGTCGATAAGATTATAAAATTTCTTATGAGATAATGTTTTGGTTTTTCGGTCCAAAATTAATAACCGCGCTTGGTCCCGCGGTTTTATCGGCTTTTGGCTGATTAGCGTTTTGGGCAAATTGTAATCAAACTGGCTCGTGAGCATGGTTTATTTTTGCTTTTTCATCAAGCCGTTGAACCATTTTGGCGATTAAATATGGATTGGGCACCTGTTCAAAAACGAACCTTTCCTTTGAGCCGGCTGATTGGATATAGACATCGCCATAATGGAAAATGGTGGCGAAAAATCCTTTTTGTTCGGCGGTCACATCCTGCACGCGGTATAAATCCAGTTCGGAAACCACGCGGTTGAAAAGGCCGTTCTGTTCGCGGTTTATTATCCTCTCGGTCGTGATGGTCCAAACATCCAAATAAGTTGTGGTCCAAAAAGTGAAAGCGAAGACCAGGGTCATTAAATAATAAATGAAAATTCCCACCAGCAGAATCGGATAAGTAATCGGGTTGTCATATAGGCCCGGCAGAGCGGCATTAAAAAAATAATAAATAACCACCGGAATAAAAAATAATACGGCAAAAAGTAAAAAAATTTTAAAAAAAATAAACCAGTGCCGCCTTAAGTGGACGATAATTTCCTCACCGATTTTTTTATTGGGTATGCTGTTTTTGCCGATCATTTGCTTTAAAAGAAATTATTAGGGTTAGTGTTAAATAACGGCTGTTGCCAGTCAATTAAGGCAAGTTGGGTAAAAGAAAAATTTAATATGAGCATTGCCGCCGCCACATATAAAACAATCACTAAGATATTTGCCAAGCTAAAAAAGCCGAAAATCAAAAGATGATAAATATTAAACAAACCATAGAGAATAAAAAATATAACGACCAATAGGTATAAATAATAGAAAATAGAAAGGGTAATTATCATAAAAAATTAGTTATTAAGTTGATAAGTTACTAAGGAATTTTTAATTCATAGATTTAGCCAGCTTACCAACTTAGTAACTTACTAACTTATAAACTTACCAACTTATAAAAGTTTATCTTGCAGATTTAGCGGCGGCTCAATATTTAGATGTTTGTAGGCCAATTCCGTGGCCACCCGGCCGCGCGGCGTCCGATTAATAAATCCGAGCTGGAGCAGAAATGGTTCAATCACGTCTTCTATGGTATCCATTTCTTCAGATAGAGAAGAAGCGATGGAGTTTAAGCCGACCGGACCGCCGGAAAATTTTTCTATAATTGTTTTTAATACCAAACGGTCAATATCGTCCAAACCGCGATGGTCAACGGCCAGCATTTTTAAGGCCTCTTGCGCGGTTTCTTTATCTATCTTACCATTTTTTTTGACTTGAGCAAAATCACGCACTCTTTTGAGAAGGCGATTGGCAATACGCGGCGTTTGCCTGGCTCTTTTGCCGATTTCGGCGCCGGCATCCGGCTCGATTTCAATATTAAGTATTCCGGCGGCGCGGTTGATAATTTGCTCTATTTCCGCCGGCTCATAAAAGTTTAAACGATAAATATTACCGAAGCGGTCGCGCAAGGGCGAGGACAAGCCGCTTACTTTTGTGGTGGCGCCGATAAGAGTAAATTTCGGCAAATCAAGCCGCAACGTTCTGGCTGACGGCCCCTTGCCGATAATGATATCCAAGGCATAATCCTCCATGGCCGGATAAAGCACTTCTTCAATGGATTTATTAAGCCGGTGGATTTCATCAATGAATAAAATGTCATTATCAGAAAGATTGGTCAGGATAGCGGCCAAATCGCCGGTTCTTTCAATGGCCGGGCCCGAAGTCACTTTTATGCCGCTGCCCATCTCATTGGCAATAATATGGGCTAACGTGGTTTTGCCCAAGCCGGGCGGACCGAATATTAAGACATGCTCCAGGGCTTCGCCCCGCGTCTTAGCCGCCTCAATAAAAATTTTCAGGTTTTCCTTGACTTGGTTTTGGCCGATATATTCAACCAAGGTTTTTGGCCTTAAGGTTGAATCCAAGACCTGGTCGGTTTGTTTTTCTTGGGCGGAGGTGATTCGGTTTTTATTAAAATCAGCCATTGATTATGCTTATTTATGGATTTATCTTATCATTAATCGTTTTTCCTGACAATTGACGTAAATGTTGAGCATATTCCAATAAAGTGATATATTGTAAATGAAAGAAAATAGACATATTCAATTTTTAAATTTTGTAATTTTTAATTTTTAAACAATTCAAATAAATTGAATTCATTTAAAAATTAGATATTAAAAATTATTTACAAAATTAAAAATTATTATTTATGGCAAAAATCGTTTATGGCGTGTCTGGCCAGGGATTCGGCCATTCAACCCGAAGCCGTGAAATATTGAAATATTTAGTGAGCAAAGGGCACCAAGTCCTGGTTTTTACTTATGGCCAAGCCCTATTTTTTTTGCAGGAAGAATTTGCGGTTTTGGAGGTTCCCGGCCTGGGCTTAAGTTATAAAAATAATGAGCTATCTTATTTTGATACGATTTATAAAAATACTCTCCAACTCGCCCGTCAATCTAAAAATTGGAAAAAAATTTTAAATAAATTTAGGGACTTCAATCCCGACCTGGTCATTACTGATTTTGAACCGCTCTCGGCGGTCTTGGCCAAGCTTCAGCGCGCGCCGTTAATCTCCATTGATAACCAGCATCAGATTACTAACACAAAAATTGACCTGTCCTTAAAATACCGCAAGGATTTATTGGCCGATAAGTTAGTGATTAAATCAATGGTTTGGGGCGCCAAATATTATTTGGTGACCACCTTTTTTAATACGCCGGTAAATAAGAAAAATACTTTTCTTTTCCCGCCGATTTTGAGAAAAGAAATTTTGGACTTAAAACCGCAACAGCAGGATTATATTTTGATTTATCAAAATTCAAACTTTAACCATATCGTAGAACAGCTTCGGGATATACACCAGAAATTTGTGGTTTTTGGCTTGAATAGAGAAGGCGTGGAAGGCAATATTGAATTTAAAAATTATGATTCGCATCAATGGCTGAATTATTTGGCCAATTGCCGCGCCATCATCGGCACGGCGGGATTGAGCTTGATTACCGAAAGCTTGCACTTGGCCAAGCCGTATTTGGCCGTGCCGATTAAGAAGCAGATTGAGCAAGTGATCAATGCTTACTATTTAGAGAAGATGGGTTATGGCCTGTCTTGCGATGAGTTTAATAAAAAAAATTATTGGCGGTTTATGGAAAACTTGCCGACTTATGATAAGAATTTAGAAAAATATAATAAAGCGGATAATTCGGCGATTTTTCATAAGTTAGATGAGATAATAAATTACTGGAGTTAGTCGGCGGGAAAAATTTTAAATAAAAAACACCCAAATAAATCGGGTGTTTTTGTTTTTGTGCCCAGGGCGGGACTCCAACCCGCACGGCCTTTCGGCCAAAGGATTTTAAGTCCTTCGTGTCTAGCAATTCCACCACC
>CAYIRS010000044.1:0-5699 GCA_964365895.1 uncultured Gammaproteobacteria bacterium | reverse complement strand
TTTCGCCCGGTGCCTCGCCGGTCGCCACCCTTTACACCCTGACCCAAATCTATGATGCCATTCCAACAATAGACGCGGCTAAGGTTAAATCCAGCACGACTTATTTGGGCGTAGCCGGCACCTTGACCCCAGACGGAGGCACCGCCGGCGTCGCTGATTTATTTAATGGAAAAACCGCCAATTTAACTTCTGACTGGACTTTGGACACCGGCACTTTAAATCTGGCCTGCAACATTGCCACTTTTGACGGTTCAGGAAATCTGGTTGCCACGGCTTATGATGGCGATGGCGATGGCACAAATCGCTGGTGTATGACCTCTTCCGGCGATGCAGTTGCTGGCGACATCCTTTCCGGCAAAATTGCCTGGGTGGACGGGATAGCAGTGACGGGCACGATGACAACGCAGACATTGTCCGCCGCTTCCGAGACGGTTAGCGCTGGTTATTATGCGGCCACTACCTTATCGGTCGTGGACACTGATTTAGTTACTGGCAATATCAAAAGTGGTATTACAATTTTTGGCATTGCCGGTGATTCCAATGTCGTTGATACTTCTTCCGGCGATGCCACTGCCGGTGCTTTAGCTGACGGCAAAATCGCCTGGGTGGACGGCGCGCAAATTTCCGGCAGTATGTTTATAAACCAAAAAAATCAGACCAAAGACGATTGGCTCAATTCCGGCGGCACCACTGGCGAGTATACCGGCGAGGAAGCGACTTGGACCACGGCCACTACCACCTTTACCGGCGCTAATGCGATTGATTTTGCGGCTGACGATTACTCGGGCAAAACCTTGGATTTATACAGCAACACCGTCAAAGTAGACGGCCGCGCCGGCCTATGGTGGACCGATATGGCCGTTGTGGATGGTACCCAAACGGCTACCACCACGACTAATGGTTTTACTTTGAGCGCTGACGGTTCCCGGCCAACTGGCGGCAACGCAATTGGTTTTTGCGATGCCTTAAACACTTACAATTCCAGTGCTGGTTTTGGCGGCTATACGGATTGGTATTTGCCGACCCAAAAAGAATTAATGCAGGCCTATATTGATGGTTCGGCTAATAATCTTCCCAATCCCGGCTACTTCTTCTGGTCCTCTACCGAGTACTACAGTGGTACGGCTAACGCCTGGATCGTGGCCCTGTACTACGGCAACATGAGCTACAGTAATAAGACTACCGGCCGCAACTACGTCAGATGTGTCCGTCGTCCCTAAGGTAATAGATTAAGGTCATTTGGTTATTTTAATATTTGATTCATTTGGTATTTCACTGATTACACTGATTTCGAAAAAATAGATTACACTGATTATTGTATGGCTTATTTATACCAAGAGCTTACTTATAAACTGCGAGGGATATTTTTTGAGGTTTATAATCAGTTAGGGCCGGGACTTCCGGAAAGGATTTATCAAAAGGCAGTTGTTCAAGAGTTAAAAAATCATAAGATACCCCATGAAACTGAAAAAGTTATTCGGATTGGATATAAGAACGAAAAGATTGGGCAACAAAGATTAGATTTAGTTATTGAAGATAAAATTATTGTAGAAATAAAAGCCACCGATAATATGCACCCACTTTTTGAGAAACAAACAGTCGCTTATCTAAAAGCATCAAATCATAAATTGGCTTTATTGGTTAATTTTGGTGGAAGTAAGATTATAATCAGGCGTTATGTTAACTAGAGACACAGATAACACAGATTTAATTTATGATAACACTGATAATAATCAGTGTAATAAGCTTTTTTCTAATCAGTGCAATCTGTGTTCCGAGAGAGAGAGTAAATGCCGCCGCGCGGATTTTTTCTTATGAAAACATATTGAAACGCTATTATGATTGCCGCCGGCACAAACGATATACCATTAATGCCGCCAAGTTTGAGCTGCATTTTGAAGCGGAACTTTTAAAACTGAAAAAAGAATTGGACAGCCATACTTACCGACCCGGCCGTTCACTCTGTTTTGTAGTCACTAAACCGAAACTGCGAGAAATTTTTGCCGCTGATTTCCGCGACCGGGTTGTCCATCATATTCTAGTTGATTATTTGGAGCCGATTTGGGAATCGATTTTTATCGGCCAGTCCTATGCCTGCCGAAAAGGCAAAGGCACTCATCGGGCAATTAAAGATTTGCAAAGATATATACATAAGGTCAGTCAGAATAATCGGGCGACAGCCTATTATCTGCAAATCGATATAGAAAGTTTCTTTGTGAGTTTGAAAAAAGATATTTTGTTTTCCATGATTAGGCGCAAAGTAAAAAACCCGGAAGTATTATGGCTGGCCAAAACGATTATATATCATAATCCAACCGCCTATTACCACCGCAAAGGCCAAACTTCACTTTTTGACTTGGTCCCGGACAATAAATCGCTTTTTAAGGTGCCACCCGGTCAGGGATTACCTATTGGTAATTTAACCAGCCAGTTTTTCGCCAATGTTTACCTTAATGATCTGGACCAGTTTATCAGGCACAAATTAAAAGTTAAGTATTATCTGCGGTATGTTGATGATTTGCTGCTCTTATCTTCGGATAAAGATCAACTGAAATTCTGGCGCGAAGAGATCAATACTTTTCTGGTGGACAAATTAAAATTAAGGTTGCATCCCCAAAAGCAGACTCTTAGAGATATTTGTCAGGGGATTGATTTTCTGGGATTTGTCGTGAAACCTGGCTATACTTTAATGCGGCGCCGGATAGTCAGGAATTTGAAAGACAAATTATGGGAATTTAACAAAATTAAATCACAGCCCCAAAGGCAGGAAGCCGAGCGGATATTATCAATGGTTAATTCTTATTATGGCCAGTTCAGGCACGCCAATACTTTCGGCTTGAGGCAAAAGTTATGGCACCGCAATTTTGGAAAATTGAAGGATTTGTTGGCGCCGGTTGATAAAGAATATAGATATTTTAAAATAAACAATCTGCCAGTCCCGTCAGAAAATCTGAAATAGGCTTAAAGAGTATTGCCGATTTTTCTTTTTCGGGGTTTCTGATGGGGCTAGAGCTTGCCGGTTAGTTCAAAATAACCGCCGGCAAGGAGAGCATAAAATCTATTGCGGTCTCGCTCAGTTGCTATTCAGAGGAATATTAATAGTCAACTATCGATCAAAAGTATTATACTTTGCCTCGGCAAAGATTAATACCGTCAAAAGTTAAGTGGCGAGACAATCTTCCCAATCCCGGCAACAACTTCTGGTCATCTACCGAGAACTACAGCGGTACGACTAACGCCTGGAACGTGAACCTGAACAACGGCAACACGAACAACAATAATAAGACTACCAACCGCAACTACGTCAGATGTGTCCGTCGTCCCTAAGGAAATAGATTTTCGCTCGGGCAGAATTAACCTTAGAAATATGGCCCAATACTGCCATTTGCCACTTTACATTGACACCTACGAATTTGTAAAATGTGTTTATCGGATTGTTCGGCAATTCCGTAAAGAATACAAATACTCCCTGGGAATGGAGTTACAGCAGATAATCTGGCAAACATTGGATGAAATTATCAAAACCAATTCTTTGCCGGATAGCCAAAAGAAAGTGGGAATTGAAAAAATCAGCCTGAATTTTGATAAATTTAAAATCCGTTTGCGCTTTGCCTACGAAATCGGCCTTATTACGGACACAAAATTTACAACTGCCCAGCAAAAGATGGAAGAAATAGGCAAAATGATCGGCGGCTGGGGCAAATGGGCACAATTAACTTAAGAATAAAAAAATAAATGCGCTCACATAAATATTGGGTACTACTAATATTTATCTTAATCAGCCAACTAATCTTGGGAAATTTTGTTTATGCCTCAACATCTGACGGTACCGTTGACACCACTTCACGTTACGCCTGGTCAGAGAATGTCGGTTGGGTTGATTTTGGCACCACGCAAGGCAATGTTCATATTACTGATTCCGCTTTAACCGGTTATGCCTGGGGCGAAAATATCGGCTGGATTTCTTTAAATTGTTCAAATACATCCAGCTGCGGGACAGTGGATTACAAAGTCGCCAATAATAACGAGGGGACATTATCCGGCTATGCCTGGTCGGAGAATGTCGGCTGGATAAGTTTTAACCCCACTGGCGGCGGGGTGACAATCAATTCATCTGGCGAGTTTTTAGGCTATGCCTGGGGTGAAAACATCGGCTGGCTGGTTTTTAATTGTGCCACAACCAGCTCTTGCGGTACGGTTGACTATAAAGTAAAAACTGACTGGCGTCCGGCAAGCTCCCGATCATCAACTTCGTCAACTGATACTTCTTCCTCCGGTGGCGGTGGCGGGCCAGCACCGTGGATTTTTAGTTCGCCGGTGGCGCCAGTTGGAGGGTTTAGTGTTTTAATTAATGGTGGGGCAAAATATAGCAATGAAAGAGCCGTCGCCCTTACCTTGCGCGGCGGTTCAGATACGGCTAAAATGGCAATTTCCAATTTTTCTGACTTTCATGAAGCCAGTCAGCAACTTTATCAAAATACAAAAACCTGGGTGTTGACTGAAGGCGAAGGGGAAAAGATTGTCTATGCTAAATTTTATACTTTATGGGGATATTCATCAGGGACTGTTTCGGCCGCAATTATTTATAAAGTCGGTTCAACCAATGAGTTAGTCAGCCAGCCGGAAGTTACTCAACCCATAATTATTCCTCCCACTAAAAAACCGCCCAAGCCGACAGTAATAGAAAGGCTGCAAGAATTCTTAGAGCCGATCCTGCCGGAGGGCCTAAAGCCAAAACCGCCGGAAGTTAAGCCGCCAGAGGTGCCGCCGGAAGAGCTGATAACTAAAGAAGCGCCTTTGTCTTTTCAGGACAAATGGAATTTATTGCCCCAAAAATCAATCGGTGAATTTGTTTTGGCGTCGTTGCCGCAAGAGATTGCAAGGTTAGTTGAAAAATTGCCGCAATTAAAAAAGACATTTAGCCAGGTCGGCATTACCAAAATGAGCGACATGGAAAAGTTAAGCCAGGCGAAGCTGATTTTGCCCAGTTTAACCGAAACAGTCGGACTTTCAGGCATAGAGCTGTCGGACGAAAGACTGCAAAATCTGGAAAATCTCCCTAGGAATTTATACCCAGCCGTATTAGCTGGCGAAAGAAGCATACCGGTAGCCGTCCTGTCGCCGGCGTTTAAGGAGAAAATACCCGAAGATATTTTATTTATGCGGGGTGGAGAAGAATTAATTGACCACAAAATATTGCTGTCTTTGAATGAAAAAGGCCAGCCCCAGCAGGAATTTCGGACAGTGGCGGGCAAAAAAATAAATTTGACCATAAAGCCGGAGCCGGGTGTAAGAAACGTTTACGGCTATCTGGTTTTCAAGTCACACCAAGCGGCAAAAAATTACCAGCAAAGATTCTCTCAAGGTAAGGATTTGGAACAATTGCCAACTATAACTTTGCGCCGCGACAATCAGGAATCTCAATTCGGCATTTTGGCCAGAGCAGTGGAAATAACCACTAGGCCGGAATCGGCGGCGCTGGCTGTGGCTGGCGAGGGCCGGGTTTTGGGTGTAATGACGGGGGAAAAAATAGACGAGCGCTTTGTTTTACAGCAGTTTGCTTATGATGATTCCGACGGAGATGGGATTTTTACGGCCACAATTGATGCGCCGGCAGTTGAGGGCGAGTATGAGATTATTACGGTTATGAATTATGAAGTTGACGGCAAAATCGTCAGCAAAGAAGTGATAATGAAAAC
>CAYIRS010000043.1:4815-5931 GCA_964365895.1 uncultured Gammaproteobacteria bacterium | reverse complement strand
AACAAGTTGGTGTGATTGGCTAGGTGATAATAGGTGATAATTAGATCACAAATTTGACAAAGGGTTTTAGTTTTATCGTAAAATTCCAAACCAGCGCAATACCTTTTTTGAGGATAGCTTTTGGCGTATTTATCAGTCAGAATTGAACTCAAAGCTTCTCGCACTGCCGGCGAGCTGTGGTTTTTCGAAGGAATCATCTCTAAAGAAGTTTTCTGTCTTTCTTCTTCTTTTTTATAAAGATTATAAATTTGAGGGTCAATTTTTTTGAGATTCATAATATTTTAAGCATACTATTTTTTCTTAATTTTCAAAATACAAAGACGATAAAAAACCCCCCTGCGAAATTTCGCAAAGGGGTTTATTGTTGGAACCAAGAATCTAAGGGTCCAAAAAGGACTAAGGATTTAGGGTCTTAAGTCCAAAGGACTTAGTTACTTGCGGGAACAGCCGCAGGGTTGTAGTCGTCGTGGAAGCCAGCGTCGAGCCAGCGGTAGTCCCAGTTCCACCTGCCGCCGTCACAGATGAGGTTACGAACGCACAGGTGGCCTCTTAAGTCGCGGTAGATGGTGCCCCAGAAGAACACCGCTTTGCCTTTCCATTCACCGGGGATAAGTTCGGAGTGGGCCAGGTAAAAGTCCAGCAGGTTGGCGTTGTAGACCAGCTTGTCTAGCAGCTTCTCGCGAAGCTTGTTGCCGCCGATTACGCCACCTTTCTGCTGTTCCTCATCTAAATAGAGGGCAACCTTGGCCGGGTCGAACTCGAATTGCCCGCCCCTGATGTGTTCCTCAACGATCCAGCCGACGGGCACGAATGGGTCGGCGTCGAGATCGACGATATGCTTGGTCACCACCACTTCGGCAAGCCCCCTAACTGCGGGTAGCAGTCTGGTGAGAAGATCGCCCTCGCACATCCGTTTGATATCTGCGTTGGTGTAGCCGGACCGCCTGCAAGCAAGCTTGAATTCGTGGGCCTGACTGACGTCGATTTTGAGCTCCGTGTTCATAATAAATCTCCTTTGCAACTGTGTTCTTTATGAACTGTGTTGCGGGTTTGGGATTGTGCCAGCGGACTACACCAGGGTAGTCATAGCCAGAAAACACCGAATATCAGTATCTT
>CAYIRS010000043.1:0-4715 GCA_964365895.1 uncultured Gammaproteobacteria bacterium | reverse complement strand
CCAGCGGACTACACCAGGGTAGTCATAGCCAGAAAACACCGAATATCAGTATCTTTTGGCTATGACTACTTAGTCGCCAGTAATATATAAAAGAGCTGATAATTTATAATAATATTATATTATTTTAATCTTGTCCATAAACTGGTGGGCGGGCAAAATTTGACAAGATAAATATTATATGATATAATTGTTTTAAATAGAAAAGCACATTAATATAATATTTCACGCCCAACCAAGAATATTTTGAAAAATTAAAAGGAGCGCGTGATATGTGGATAGGAATAACCAAGCGGGAAATGGCGAGAAGCATAAGAATTTTTTTGCGGTCGCAGGGGTATAAGGTTTTACAGGGAGAAGTGTTGAAGGCGTTTTCTGGCTTAAGTTTTGGGAGGCCGATCCGTAGACTATTCGGGATTTGCCACCGGTTAAATCCTAATAATGTTTTGCGGGTTGTTCATGATTTAGAGGAGAGGGGAGTAAAGATAACTCCTCTTAGCGGCCATAGCGTCTCAAAACATCAAAGCCCGGAACACGTCCTAGACCAATCCGGTCCTGTTTCCGCCCCGTCACTTGAACTTTTTGCCTCACCCCAGACGCCGCCGATTTTTTTAATGGCGATGAGAAAATATTTTGCCACGCGAAATTATCGATTCCGAAAATGCGGTTCATGCGGCTATCTTGACTCTTCTCGCGAAGCCACGGTCTGCCCCAATTGCGGTCTGCCGAAAACCGGTTCGAATTTGGACGCGGCCTAACGCCATGCCCCACCCCCCAAGATGTTTTTTAAAAATAACCCCGCCATTCGCGAACGACGGGGTTTTTTATTATCCAATTTTTGTGTTATAATGATTCAATATATTATTAATTATTTAATTTTAAAAGTTATGGCCGAAAAACAAAAAAATCAATCAATGCTTCGGCGGGTAATGAGAAAAGAAGATTGGCTGAGGTTGGTATTTCTGATTATTTTTTCTGTCTTGTGTTGGACCTGGGTTTTAGTGGCTTACGGTAGCAGTATTAATTATTAGGGCAAGCCGGTAAACAAAAACAGTAACCCGAAATCTATTAATCAATATTAATTTCTATTAAGCATTTATTCATTGACAAATTAAAAGATTTATCATAAGATAGCTGATGTAATCAGATGTAATAATTAAGGCGCTATTCTTGGTTTCTGCCCACATTAGCTAATAAGCGATTTGGACGAATACTGGGAATTTCGCGGCAGGAATCAAATATGATTGATAAAAAAAAGAAGCAGCAGATTATTAAAAAATTTGCTACCCACGAAAACGATACCGGTTCTTCAGAAGTGCAAATTGCGCTCTTAACCGAAGAGATTAAAAACCTCACGGCACATTTGAAAGAGCACAAGAAGGATTACTCATCTCGCCGCGGCTTATTGCGCAAAGTGGCGGAGCGTCGCCGATTATCAAAATATTTAGAAAAAGAAAACCCCGAAAGTTTTACTTATTTAGTCAAAAAACTTAAGATAAAAATTATAAAAAAAACAGAAGAAGGGGCCCCAGAAATTTTAGAAGCAGAGCTGGGGGGAATTGAAATTGAAGAAGCAAGCGGGGAAAAGCCAGCCAGCTAATTTTAGACGGGGGAGTGTTCTCCCCTTTTGTGTTATATAAATTAATCCACGCAAATGTTTAAATATAAAAATCAAAGAGTCGGCGTTTTCGTTGACGTGTCTAATATGTACCATTCGGCCAAAAATTTGTATGGCGCCCGGATAAATTTCAAGGAAATTTTAAAAGCGGTGACCGATGGCCGCCAGTTAATCAGAGCCATTGCTTATGTCATTAAATCCCACAGCGCCGAAGAAGAGCATTTTTTTGACGCGCTGATAAAATCCGGTTTTGAATTAAAAAGCAAGGACTTGCAGATTTTTATGGATGGTACCAAAAAAGCGGACTGGGATGTGGGCTTGGCCGTGGACGCGATTACTTTAGCCGACCGTTTGGACAGCATTATTCTGCTTTCGGGCGATGGCGATTACGCGCCTTTGGTTGAGTATCTGAAAACCAATAAGGGCTGTATGGTGGAAGTGGCGGCTTTTGGCAAAACCACCTCCACAAAGTTAATTGAGGCGGCGGATGATTTTTTAGACCTGTCCAGCGATAAAGAAAAATTTTTAATTATTAAAAAACAGAAATAGAGATGGTGACAAAATAGTTTTGTCACTAGTCTCATAAATAATTAGTTGATTTGGGCGCGGGTAATGGATTATTTGAAAGTACGTGGATTTTAGTTGCTAAGTTTATAAGTTTTTAAGTTACTAAGTTTTAATTTCCTTAGTAACTTACCAACTTACCAACTTTTAACTTGAAACCAGTTATTTTCAAATAAAATTACTTGCCCCGATTCAACCGAAAGGAAAAATTATGTTTAAGGAACAAAAGTTTGAATTGGAATTTGCCGGCCGCAAACTCAAGGTGGAAATCGGCAAAATGGCCAAGCAAACCAACGCCGCCTGCTTAGTCAGTTATGGCGACACCCTGGTTTTGGCCACGGCCGTGATGAGCAAAGAGACGCAGCCCGGCCTTGATTTTTTCCCCTTGATGATTGAAGTAAGGGAAAAAATGTATGCCGCCGGAAAAATTAAGGGTTCTCGTTTCGTCAAAAAGGAAGGCCGGCCGAGCGATTCTTCGGTCGTGGACGCGCGGATGATTGACCGCGGCCTTAGGCCGTTGTTTAATCAGGAATTGCGAAACGAAGTTCAGGTGGTAATCACCACTCTTTCTTATGATGAAGAAAATCCATTTGACGTCATGTCAATCACGGCCGCCGCTCTGGCTTTACATCTCTCGGATATTCCTTGGCCTGGGCCGTTGGTCGGCATTTGCGTTGGCCGAGTTGACGGAAAATTTGTCTTAAATCCAACAGTGAGCCAGTTAGAGCAATCTGATTTACAATTGATTTTTTCCGTAAAAGACGACAAGGTTTTAATGATTGATGCCCAGGGCCGTGAAGTCAGAGAAGAGGATATGGTTAAGGCCCTTGAATTTGGCATCAAAGAGGCCAAGCCGTTATTGGCTTTCATTGAATCCATTAGAAATCAGGTCGGCAGGACCAAGCAGGAGGAAAATTTGTTAATTGAAGAAGCGCAGGCAAGCGGCGAAGCGCCGTTAGCGGAAAAGAAAGCGGTTTTTAATGAAGCCAAGAAATTTTTTGCGCCCCAGATTGATAAATATTTATTCAATCAGCCCATTGGCACCAAGCGGGAAAGAAAAGAAATCGCCAAAGTTTTATTAGACGAATTTACGGAGAAATTAAAAGCCGAAAACAAGCCCGAGGAAATTATTGAATATGTCAAAAATAAATTTGAGGCCTATTTGGAAGACGAGACCAGAAAAGCGATTTTAGAGAAGGATTTGCGCGTCGACGGCAGGCGGCTCAATCAAATCAGGCCGTTAAAATCCGAAGTCGGCTTATTGCCCCGCACTCATGGCAGCGCCTTATTTAGCCGCGGCGAGACCCAGGTTTTGTCCGTTGTCACTTTGGGCGCGCCGGGCGATGCCCAGACGCTTGATGAAATTACGGAAAACGATACGCAGAAAAGATACATGCATTTTTATAATTGTCCGTCTTATTCTTTCGGCGAGGTGGGCAATTTCCGCGGCCCGGGCCGGAGAGAAATCGGCCATGGCGTTTTAGCCGAAAAAGCCCTGATGCCGGTCTTGCCCGGCAAGGAAGAATTTCCTTACACAATTTTAGTCGTGTCTGAAGTCATGGGGTCAAATGGCTCGTCATCCATGGCTTCCACCTGCGGTTCAAGTTTGTCCTTAATGGACGCGGGCGTGCCGCTTAAAAAACCGGTGGCCGGCATTGCCATGGGCTTGGCTTCGGACGGCGACAAATACAAGGTGCTTACCGATTTGCAGGACTTGGAAGATGGCGAAGGCGGTATGGATTTTAAAATTACCGGCACCCAAGACGGCATTACCGCGATTCAGATGGATACCAAGACCGGGGGCTTAAGTTTGCAAATATGCCGAGACACCCTGACCCAAGCTCAAGAGGCGAGAAGGGAAATTTTAGCCCAGATGGCGCAGACCATCAGCCAGCCCAAGGAATTATCGCCTTACGCGCCTCGCATCGTTACTTTGCAAATAGAACCGGCAAAAATAAAGGATGTCATTGGCACGGGCGGCAAGATAATCAATAAAATTATTGAGGAGTGCAATGTTAAAATTGATATTGATGATGACGGCTTGGTGATGATTACCGGCTCTGATGCCGATGGCTCGGCCCGCGCCGTTAAATGGGTTGAGCAATTAACCAAAGAAGTTGAAGTCGGGGAAATTTATACGGGCAAAGTGGTTAGGATAATGGACTTCGGCGCGTTTGTGGAAATATTGCCCGGCAAAGACGGCTTGGTTCATATTTCTGAATTGGCCATAAACCGCGTGGAAAAAGTAACGGACGTGGTCAATATCGGCGATGAAGTCAAGGTTAAAGTAATTGAAATTGACAGCCAAAATAGAATAAATTTGTCTATTCGGCAGACCGACCCGGCCTATGACCCAAACAACGACCCCAAAGCCGGCCGCGGCGGCCGCGATAATTTCAATAGTCATAATAATAGCCATCGCTATGATCGCGGCTCCAGAGGTCGTTTTGGCTTTATGAAGCGACGGTAATTTAATTAAATTTTGAATTTTGAATTTTGAATTTTGAAATAATGATTTAATTTTGAATTTTGAAAG
>CAYIRS010000042.1:0-5990 GCA_964365895.1 uncultured Gammaproteobacteria bacterium | reverse complement strand
AGAATTGTTTTGAATTTTGGATTTGTTTAGGATTTAGAGTTTAGGATTTAGAATTTTTCTTTAATATTATTATAATCTCAAACCGGGTAAATTAAAAGGGGCTTGCTCGATTGAGCTTGCCCCAAAATTTAAGACAAAAACCTAAAGCGCAAAAGTATTTTATGCTGTCCGCAGGATGGCGGGAATCCTGATACGATTCCCGGTGTCTTGACGCTTAATCGCTTTGCCCGCGGAAACCGATTTTTTATTAACCTGCACCCCATCACCCTGCCGACGGAAAATATCAAGCCATTGCTTTGCCCTTCGGTTGTGCCGAGAACGGTACCGTTCTCGCCGGCCATCAGGATAAGTCACCACAACTTCGTGACCCTTTTTGGGCGCCATGCGCTTTCTCCTTTGAGTGGGAAAATTGATTTTTTAATCTGATTTTCTCTTGACTCATTGGCTGTGGCGCGGCGGCGGCCTCGCAATTTTATTAAACGGCAATTTGCACCTCCTTATAATGAATAAAGGACTATGATAAGTATGTATCATACCATCGTCCCTTTAAAATGTCAAATTATTATTTTTTGCGTCTAAATTTTTTCTTTTCTTCAGCTAAAATGGCTAAGGTGGTTTTGACGACCGTATCGGGCACCAAGGAGATGCTGTCAATATTTTCCCGGACCAAAAAGCGGGCAAAATCCGGGAAATCCGACGGCGCTTGGCCGCAAATGCCGATTTTCCTTTTATTTTTTTTGGCGATTTTAATGACCCGCGAAATCAAATCTTTAACCGCTTGATTCCTTTCATCATAAATTGAAGCCACCAATTCAGAATCGCGGTCAACGCCAAGAGTGAGCTGGGTTAAATCATTTGAGCCGATGGAAAATCCGTCAAATATCCGGCAAAATTCTTCAGCCAAAATCACATTGGCCGGTATTTCGCACATCACATAAATCTCCAGGCCGTCTTGGCCGCGCTTCAGGCCGTTTTGCGCCATTATTTTTATGACTTTTTTTCCTTCTTCCACTGTCCGGCAAAACGGAATCATTATTTTAATATTATTCAAGCCAAAATCGCGCCGCGCCTTAACCAACGCCCGGCATTCCAAAATAAAGGCCTTTTGATATTTGGCGCTATAATAGCGGGAAGCGCCGCGCCAACCGAGCATGGGATTTGGTTCTATGGGCTCAAATTGCCGGCCGCCGATTAAATTGGCGTATTCATTGGATTTAAAATCAGACAATCGGATAATCACCTCCTTGGGATAAAAAGCGGCCGCGATCATGCCCACGCCTTCGGCTAATTTATCAATAAAAAATTGCGGTTTGTAGGGATGGTTGGCGGTTAAATCATTAATTTGCTCTTTAATTTTTTCATCCTTAATTTTATTAAAATTCAAAAGCGCCAAAGGATGGACTTTTATATAATTGGAAATAATAAATTCTTCGCGCGCCAAACCCACGCCGCTACAGGGAATAAAAGAAAAATTCAAAGCCGCGTAAGGATTGCCCACATTCATCATAATTTTTGTTTTGGGCGTGGGCAGTTTTTTTAAATTAATTTTTCTGATTTTAAAAGGCACGAGGCCGTTATAGACCTTGCCAATCTCGCCTTCGGCGCAAGACACGGTAATGGCCTGGCCGCTTCTTATTTTTTTAGTCGCCTCGTGAGTACCCACCACGCAAGGCACGCCAAACTCGCGCGAGATAATGGCGCTGTGGCAAGTTCTGCCGCCGGAATTAGTCACGATGGCCGCCGCTTTTTTCATGGCCGGCTCCCAGTCCGGGTCGGTCATTTCCGCGACCAAAACCTCACCCGCCCTGAAATTCGGCAATTGGCTAACATTTTTAATCAGCCGGGCTTTGCCTTGGCCGATTTTCACGCCCACGCTGTCGCCCGTCAAAAGCAGTTTGCCCGCTTGCGTCAAAAAATATTCTTCTAATATGTTAGGGTCTTTTTGCGAGCCGACCGTTTCCGGTCTGGCCTGCACGATAAATAATTGGCCGCTTCGGCCGTCTTTGGCCCATTCAATATCCATGGGCCGCTTATAATATTCTTCAATAATCAGCCCCCATTTTGCCAGGATCAAAATTTCCTGGTCGCTTAAAGCATATTTCTTTCTTAAAATTTTTGGCACGATGGCGTTTTTAGTCGGTTGGCCGGGGTCATTGCTATAAATTAATTTTTTGGCTTTGTCGCCCGCCTGCCGCGAAATAATCGGCTTAAAGCCGGCCGCTAAAGTTTTTTTAAAAATATAATACTCGTCGGGATTAATCGCGCCCTTAACCACATATTCGCCCAAACCATAAGCGGCATTAATTAAAATGACATTGCTATTGCCGCTTTCCGTATCAATAGTGAACAACACGCCCGCCGTGGCCAAATCAGAGCGAACCATTTTCTGGACGCAGACCGAGAGGGAGACCTTCTCATGCTTGAATCCCTGGTCAATGCGATAAGAAATGGCGCGGTCCGTAAAAAGCGAAGCAAAACATTTTTTTACCGCGACTAAAATCGGCTCTTTGCCCCTGATGTTTAAAAATGACTCCTGCTGGCCGGCAAAAGAAGCGGTGGGCAAATCTTCGGCTGTGGCCGAGGAACGGACCGCCACGTCAACAAAATTTTGCTCATAACTTTCGGATAATTTTCTATAATTGGCAACGATGACTGATTGCAAGTCCTCCGGCAGCGGCGCGTTTAAAATGATATTCCTAATTTCCTCCCCTTTTTGATTAAGATTATTTTTATTGGTTGATTTTAAAATTTTAAAAATCTCTTTTTTGATTCTTGCCTTTTTTAAAAAATAATCATAAGCCAAGGCCGTGATGGCAAAGCCGTTGGGAATTTTTATGCCTTTCTTGGTGAGGTGACGATACATTTCACCCAGCGAAGCAGTTTTACCACCCACCAGGCCGATATCCCTGATAGAAATTCTCTGAAACCAAACAATAAATTTTTTATTTTTCGGCATGGACATTAAATATTCTCCACCTTGATTAAATTGGCCTGGCCTTCATAGCCAAAAGGATGGCCGGCCACTACGACCACCCGATCCCCTTTTTTTAAAATTTTATGCGCGAGGAGCAGCTTTTTAATTTTGCCCAAAAGCCGGTCAAAAGAAGCGGCAAAAGGCACGATATGCGATTCAACGCCCCAGCTCAAGCCAAGCTGATTGGCGGTTTTGACGGCGGGCGTGATGGCGACAATGGGCACGGCCGGCCGAAAACGGCAAATATTGCGCGCCGTAAAGCCCGAGGTGGTGGCGCAAACAATTAATTTGGCGTTGGCCACGTCTTCGGCTAAGTCCTGGGCCATAAAACTTATTATCTGGGTAATGGAACTTTGATTTTTAAACTCGTCTTCCTTGGCTTCCTGCTCAATAATTTCTCGGCCCTCAACCTCTCGGGCAATTTTATTCATTACTTGGACCGCTTTGAGCGGATACTTGCCGGTGGCCGTTTCGCCGGAGAGCATAATGGCGTCCGTGCCGTCTAAAATCGCGTTGGCCACATCAGAGACCTCGGCCCGGGTCGGCAAGGGATTACGAATCATGGAGTCAAGCATTTGTGTCGCCACAATGACCGGCTTGCCGGCCTTGCGGCACTCATCAATAATTTCCTTTTGAATCAAGGGTAAATTTTCAAAGGGCACTTCAATGCCCAAATCGCCTCGGGCAATCATAATGCCATCGGCCGCTTCTAAAATTTTCTTAAAATTTTTCACGGCCCCGGGGCGTTCAATCTTGGCGATAATCCGAGTGTGGACCCCGCTAATCTTGCCCCTGCCTGCCGGCTTTTTTAAATTATATTTTTTTTCGGCCGGCTGATATTTTTTTTCCAAAAGAAAAACCTTGCGGCGCAAATTAATAATGTCTTTGGCCTCTTCCACGAACGACAGGGCGATGAAATCAAGATTATTTTTTATGCCAAATTCAATATCGGCCAGGTCCTTTTTGGTAATCGGCGCGCATTTGATGATTGATTTGGGAAAATTTATGCCTTTATGCGATTTGATAATACCGCCAATTTTTACTTGGCACTTAATCGCTTTATTTTTAACGCCGGTGGCCGTTAATTCTATGGTCGCATCGTCAATTAAAATCGGGTCGCCTTTTTTGACGTATTTATAAAGATTGGCATATTGAATTGGCACATAGACGCGCGTGGCCTTACTGGGCGCTGAATAATTTTCCGGCGCCAAAAATACTTCTTCGCCCCGCTTAACGGCCAAGCCGTCTTTGGCCACCTGGCCAATGCGAATCCTCGGTCCCTGTAAATCCTGCATAATCGCCAATTTGACATTTAACCGGGCGGCCACTTTTCTTAAATTATTAATCAGCTTTAAGTGATGGCGATGGGTGCCGTGGGAAAAATTAAGCCGCGCCACGTTTAAACCGGCTTTAATCATTTTTTCCATGGTAGTTTTTGCTTCCGAAGACGGGCCGATGGTCGCCACGATTTTGGTTCGTTTCATAAAATAAATAGGTGGCAGGTTGTGGCTGGTAGCTGGTAAAATATTCTCTTTTGTATTTTCTACAACCTACAACCTGCTCACTACAACCTAATTTATAATTTAATTTTTTTCACAATATCGCTGACAATCGGTATTTCCCAATATTCGCCCTGCAGGGTTTTGAAAAAAGCCAAGAGCGACACCACAACCAACAACAGCCCAAACAGCCAGCCGATAATGGGAATCCAAAAAAATAAGGAGCCGACTAACTCAATCACGAATAAAACCAAGCCCTGTTTCGCGTGGGCGCTGGCAAAAGGACTGCTTTTTTTAAGGAGCAAAGGAATGAGGCACAAAACCCACAAATAAGAAATGGCGGCGACAATCTTGTTGTCCGCCACGTCTTTTTGTTCAAAAACTTTTTTTGTTTCTTCTGGCATACTTTTATTTTAAATAATTAGTTGAGATGGTTATAAAACTATCTCATTTTTAAACTTAAAATATAAACAACGGCAATACTCACCAAAACGCCGAACAAAACGACCAGGGTGGTCTCGGTAATAAGATTAAAAAATTTCCAAATTTTTACGCCTTCAAAAAACCGGAATAAAGAAACGGCCAAGCCAATGATAAATCCGGCCAGGGCGCCGGCCAGGGCGGCGACCGCCGGACTGTGACCGAAATTTTTAAACACCCGCCAGCCTAAAAAAGCAAAAACAAAAAATCGGAAAATCCACATGATGATTTCCATTTTATCAAATAAAAAACCGCCAGCCGAAACGCCCGTTCGCCAGCGAAAAATAATTTCTAACAACAAAGCGGCCGCGACCAGCCATTTAAGAAAAGAAAAATAAATCGTAAAATCTATGGGCTGCCAGGTTTTTGAGGCGCTGTTATTAATCATAACTCTATTATAGCAGAAAAACCTCTACCGGCAAAATCAAAAAACACAAAAAGCCGCGGATTGACAATTGATTCCGCCTCTAACAGCAATATAATTTATCCGGCATTTCTCCCGCCTTTACTTTGCCAAAAGGATTGCCGTATTTTCTAACATTGGCAATCATCTCTTTATTGGCTTCGGTTTCTAGGCCTAACGCCACCATTTTCTGCCGAATGCTTTCTATTTCTAAATCATAACCCAAGGGACAAATAACCCGGCAAGCGGTGCAAACCGTGCAGTGAGTATAAAATAATTCAGCCAATTTATCATTGTCCTTTAAGATGGCCTTGCCTCTGGGCGATATGCTCTCGTGCCTGACGAGCTTAAAAAATTCACAGGTCTCGCGACATAACCCGCAGCGGCTGCAGATGTTTTTCTTTTTCTCTTCGGTCATATGACTTTCCCCCGGTTAAATATCCCGTTAGGGTCGAATTTATTTTTTAAGTCTCGCCGATATTTTAATTCAAAATTATCTAAAAATTGTTTCTTCTTCAAGCCGATGCCATGCTCGCCGCTTACTTTTCCGCCTAATTGATTTACTAAATCATACATTTCTTTTATTTTTTCTTTTTCCTCGGGTCTAAAATGGGGATGAAAAATACCCACGCCA
>CAYIRS010000041.1:0-6023 GCA_964365895.1 uncultured Gammaproteobacteria bacterium | reverse complement strand
AAAATAGGCCAAAAAGCCGGCTTGAATTATGTCTATACGGGCAATATTTAAATTTGAATAAAAATAATAATCTGCTATAATATAGAAAGGAAGAAAAATTCTTATTTTTTTAAATGTCATGAAAAAGCTAACAAAATTTAAAATTATTTCAATGGGCGCGCTCATGGCGATAGTATTTTTCGCTTGGCCGGCAATGGCCGCCGAATTTGACCCAAACTATCTTATTTCTGACGCGGAAATGACTAATTATAATACCATGGATTTGCCTGCCATCCAAAGATTTTTAGACCGAAGGGAAGGCACCCTGAAAAATTACATCACGGTTGATAAGGAAAATAACTTTAAAACCGCCGGCCAGACATTTTACGAGGTGGCGCAGAAATGGCTGATTAATCCAAAATATCTATTAGTTTTAGTGCAGAAAGAAATGAGCTTGCTCACCGACCCAAGCCCAAGCCAGGGCCGATATGACTGGGCGACCGGCTATGGCTGTCCCGATAGCGGCGGCTGTGATGACCGCTGGAAAGGATTTTATAAGCAGGTTAATTCGGCGGCGGCGCAGACCAGGTATTATATGGATAATATCAATGAATTTAATTATCAGCCCAACAAAACCACGGCTGTGGACAATATCGCCGTCACCCCCAAAAATACGGCCACGGCTGGCTTGTATAACTATACGCCGCACCTGCACGGCAATCAATTATTTTGGGAAATATGGAATAAATATTTCGGCAAGAAGTGGCCGGATGGCTCGCTGCTTTCATCCACCTCAACCGAGCAGACATATTTAATTTCTGACGGCCAGAAGCGTGAGATTATGTCCAAGGCCGTGTTATTATCCAGATTTGACTTGGATAAGGTTATCAGAGTAAGCGAGGATGATTTAAGTTATTATGAAGACGGCGTGCCGGTAAAATTTTATAATTTTTCTCTGCTCCGGAATCCGGCGGGCGATATTTATTTAATCGTTGACGACCAAAAAAGAAAAATCCAGAATAAAGAGGTGTTTAAAAAAATCGGTTTCCAAGAAGAGGAGGTTGATGAGGTGAGCGAAATTGATTTAAGCATTTATAAAAACGGCGCTGACATCACGGAATTTTCCATCTATCCGGCGGGCACCTTGCTCCAAGACGTAAAAACCAAAGCCATCTATTATATTATCAGCGGGAAGAAGCAATTGGTCGCCAATCAAGAAATTTTAGACGCTAACTTTCAGGGCTTGCCCGTAAAAAAAGCGACGTTAAATGAATTGGATAATTATTATACCGGCGAGCCCGTCACCCTGCCGGACGGCGGATTGATTAAAGTAAAAAAAGTTAATACGGTTTATGTAATTTCTAACGGCAAGCGACTGCCTATTTTTAATAGCGATATTTTTAAAAAGATGAATTATAAATGGAATAATGTTATGATTGTTTCTGACGAGACAATGAATGTCCACCCAATTGGGCAAACCATTACGGGTGATTGGTAAATTTCCCACTTTTAACTTGATAACTTTTAACTTTTAATAAAATCCCATGTCTTTAGTATTTGCCGCCATTACGCCTCACCCGCCGATTTTAATACCGACAATCGGCAAAGAGGAGCTGGAAAAAATAACCCACACCAAAAAAGCCCTGGAAACAATGGAGCAGGATTTATATGCCGCCAAGCCGGATATCTTGATTATTATCTCTCCCCACGGCGAAATTCAAGCCGATGCTTTTACCATTAATCTGGGCAGTGAATTTGAAATAAATTTTGAAAATTTCGGCGATTTTTCCACTAAGATAAATATCAAAGGAGATATGGTATTGATGACCGACGGCAAAGAAAAACTTAGCGATAAGTTTCCTTTAAATGTGATTTCAGAAGCCAAGCTGGATCACGGGGTGGGGATACCGTTTTTTTATTTAGGCCAGCACTTAAAAAATATTGGTTTAATACCAATTTATTTTTCCCTGCTTGATAATCAAACTCATCTGGAATTCGGCAAATCATTAAAAGAACTGATTATGTCCAGCGACAAAAGAATCGCCGTGATTGCTTCCGGCGATTTATCGCATTGTTTAACCGAGAATGCTCCCCTGCCCTTTAATCCGGAGGGTAAAAATTTTGATGAAAAATTAATTGAACTGTTAAAAAATCGCGATGCTCAAGGGATTGTCAATTTAGATCCCAAGTTGATAGATAGCGCCGCGGAATGCGGCTTAAGGTCATTTATTATTATCTTGGGTATTTTAAATAATATTAATTATCAGACCGAGATATTAAGTTATGAAGCCCCATTTGGCGTGGGCTATTTAGTGGCTAATTTTCATTTGGGATAATAAGATGGTTACAAAAATCAGGAATTAATCCTGATTTTTGTTTTCTTCTTTTTTGGTAATCAGCTTAAAAAAATATCGCCACTTGGCGCCGGTCTGGCATAATTCTTTTGTGTCATTGAGACATTTTTCCACCAATGGTTTTGCCCTTTCCTTGCATATTTTAAATACGGAGCTTTTTTTAAAATCAGGTATATTTAATTCTTTGATAATGCGCAAAGCCAAGTCCTGCCACTCATAAGCCGGCGGCTTTTGGGATTTGAGATTGAATAAGTCACCTAATTTTTCCGGGCCTTTATTGATTTTCATAGCTTTAAACTAACATTTTTTTATAGAAAAGCAAAATAAAAGGTAGATATTTTAATAATTTCAACCTTGACAATGGCAATATTTTATCACATAATTATCACATGTTAAAGATAATTACCCAGCCCAATCCCATCCTTAGAAAAAAATCACAAGCCGTGAAAGATATTTTGGCGCAAAAAATTCAAGAGTTAATCCCTCAGATGGCGGAAACCATGGTTAATCATGACGGCGCGGGTTTGGCCGCGCCGCAAATTGGAAAAAATATTCGGCTAATCACGGTTAATCATAAAGACCGGGTGTTGGCGATAATTAATCCAAAAATAACAAAAAAATCATTTTTAAAAGAGTGGGGCGAGGAAGGGTGCTTATCGGTGCCAGATAAATTTGGCGAGGTAAAAAGGTCTAAAAGTATTATTATTGAATACATTGATGAAAAAAATAACCAAAAAATTTTAAAGGCGCCGGGGTTATTGGCTAGGGTAATCCAACATGAAATAGACCATTTGGACGGCATATTATTCATTGATAAAGCCAGAAAATTGCGCGACATCGACCCTCTAAATACTTAATTAATAAAAAATGGCTAAAAAAATTAGAATTGTTTTCGCAGGCACGCCGGATTTTGCCGCGCCATTTTTAAATTCATTGATTAATGAAAGTGATTTTGAAGTGGTGGCGGTCATTACCCGGCCGGACAAGCCAGTCGGCAGAAAACAAATTCTTACGCCTTCCCCGGTCAAACAACTAGCGAAAAAAAATAAAATCAGCATTTTACAACCAGAATCATTAAAAAACAATCAGAAAATTATTACTGATTTAATGGTTTTAGCGCCAGACCTTTTTATCGTGGTAGCCTATGGCCAAATTATTCCGCCTGAAATATTAAACATTGCCAAATTTGGCAATATAAACGTCCACCCATCGCTTCTGCCTAAATATCGGGGCGCCTCCCCTATTCAGAGCGCGATCTTAAGCGGCGACCAAGAAACGGGCATCACCATAATATTAATGGATGAACTAATGGATCATGGGCCGATTTTATCCCAACAGGGGGTTGCTCTTACCGGCCATGAAACGGCGGACGCACTACATAAAGAGTTGGCTGAGGTGGGCAAAGATTTATTAATTAAAACTATAAAACAGCTTTTTGAAAATGCAATTACCCCCCAACCCCAAAATCATGATTCGGCGACATATTGCAAAATCATAAAAAAGGATAATGCAAAAATAAATTGGGATAATTCCGCCCAAACCATAGAGAGGCAAATAAGAGCTTATTATTCTTGGCCAACGGCGTGGACCGCATACAGTGATAAAAGATTAAAAATATTTCCACCGGCAAAAATTTTAGACGATATTAGATCAAAAAAGCCGGGAGAAGTGTTTTTATTTAATAATCAACTGGCGATTGCGTGCGGCCAAGATGACGCGATAGTTATTTCCAGTATCCAATTGGAAGGCCACCCGCAGATGAACACTGATAATTTTTTAAGAGGCAACAAAGAAATTCTTAACCAAACTCTCGATTAAAAAATTAAACGAGTGGGGGCCGAAGCATCGACCCTGTTTTTTTATTGAATTTATTTATCAATAAACCAATTATAATAATAACCAAAATATCCAGATAAAATTCCTGGCGCAAAAAATAATTCGTATAAATGCTCATAATTACCATAAAACTAAAATAGGCAAAAAGTATGGTTGAAATAAAACCGCTCTTTTTTACGGCAAAATAATAAGCTCCAGACAAAAGAATGGCCCAAAATATCGCGGCCAAGATTATGCCCCAATAACCAAAATCCGCCCAATAATTAAAAAGAAAGGTCGCCGTAATCCACCAGGGCAAAAACATCTGTTTCCAGGGAATTTTTATTTCCGGCGCGGGCAAATGGAATATTTTCAAAAGCGGGCTAAAAGTTGAAAGGCCATATTGGCCATAGTAAAAATTTGACGGGCCAAAAAAATCAGTGGCCCGGAAAAACGCCTGCAGATTAAAAGCCGGGATAATGTAAAGCGGCGCCACCCATCGGAAATTATCGGGAATTTTCAGCTCTGATAAAGTCATAATATAACTAAAGGCGTCATTTTCCTTATTAAGATAATAATCACGATAAGTAATATGCTGCCGAACCGCCGGAATGGCAATTGATATAACCAAAACCACTAAAACCACGGCGGCGGAAGCAGAAATAATTTTTTTTAAATTTATATCTTTGAGCCGCAAGAGCAAATAAATAAAATAACACATTAAAATCGGAAAAATAATCGTCAAACGAGAGGCGTATAAAGATAAAATAACAAAGCCCAAAATTATATTCATATAGGCCAGCGCCTTGGGCCATTTTTTGTTTGTTCTACTTAACAATAAATAAATAAAAGTAAGCGGTATGGCCAGCCGGGGCAAAAGCGCGCCATATTCCCATAAACCAAAAATTTCTTTGTTGATAGCAAATCTCATTCTATCGGGAATGCTGGACAGAATGGGCAGGGTCTGAAAATAATTATAAATATAGATATTGGCGCCAACACTAAAAATTGCCATCAATAATAATACGGCAAAAAACAATCTGCCCTCCAAAAACCAGGCGGGAGAAAAATTTTCCGATATTTTCCGGCTAAAAATTTTGCTAAAAATTTTACTCGCCACATAAAATAAAACTAGAAAAACAATCAGGATAAGCCAAAAATTTGTCGTCCAGGGTTTTTCTAAGGGGCTTAGGCGAAATTGCGACACGGCAATTGAGAGCAGCCAAACGCACAGTAATAGCTTATAGGGAACAAATTTTTGTTTGCCCAAAAAGTAGCTTATGGCAAAAATGACGCCCAAGACAGAGAATAGAATAAATAAAATCATTTTATTTTGTTATGGATAAAACCGTTTTTTTTAAAATAATGCCAAGCGCTTTTAAAAAACAGAAACTGCCGGCTAATAATCTTTTGCTGATTAAAACTTTGGCCGCCATAATGGATTATTTTTACCCCTGGATTATATAAAATTTTAAAACCCGCCCGCCAACACCGCCGGCAAAAATCCACCTCTTCAAACCAAAGAAAAAAATCATCATCTAACGTGCCGATTTTGTTAAATACCTCCTTTTTAATAAACATGAAGGCGCCCATTACCTGGTCAACTTCCTGCGCTTGAGAATAATCAAAATCAACGGCTAAATAGTTATCAATTGATTCTATATTTTTAAATATTTTAGGGATTTTTAAAAACAGCAAAAAAATCGGCCAAAAGGTGGGAAACCTTCTTACGGACGGCTGAATCGTTCCGTCAGGATTTAATATTTGGCCACCCATAATACCGCAATCTTTGTTTGACGCCATAAATTCAAGACACCCATTTAAGGTACCGGGCAATAATTCCGTGTCAGGATTTAACAACAGGATATAATCCCC
>CAYIRS010000040.1:1694-6024 GCA_964365895.1 uncultured Gammaproteobacteria bacterium | reverse complement strand
AAACCGCCCACTTCATCAATCTGCCGGCGCGCTTCTTTGATAATCTTGGCGGCGCCGCGGCCAATGGCCCGCATCGCAACCGCCGAAAAAACAAAGGGCATTAATCCGCCGATAAACAATCCGACTAAAGTTTTTATATTTAAAAAATCAACCGCATTAAGACCAAAAATTTTCACGAAAGAAAATAAAAATACCAAAGCGACCAAGGTGGCCGAAGCGATGGCCAAGCCCTTGCCCATCGCGGCCCTGGTGTTGCCGCTGGCATCCATTTCTGCCAGGCGCTTTCTGATGCCGGGGCTCATACCCGCCATCTCAATAATCCCCGCGGCATTATCAACCATGGGCCCAAAAGTATTGACCGCCAAATTAATGCCTAAAACCGACAACAGGCCCAAAGACGCCAGCGCCAGCCCATAAATATCGCCAAATTTATAAGCAAAATATATAATCGCCAATTCTACGATGGTAGTGATAATCACGCTGAAAAATCCTAAAGACAAGCCGGCAATAATATTGATTGACGGCCCTGATTGGGCCGCTGCCGCCAGCGCTTTGGTCGGCCTTCTTTTTTCGGAGGTATAATATTCAGTGATGAGACAAATTATGAGCCCGCCAAAAAGGCCGATGAGGAAAGACCAAAATAGGCCCATATTTTGAACCGTGTATTTTATGATAAAAAACGAAATGACCGCGATGAGAATTGAAGCCAGCCAAATGATTTTGTTTAATATTTTATAAAGGTCATATTTCAAAAATTTAATCAGCAAAATTCCCAAGGCCGCCACCATCAGGCCCGCGCCGCCCAAAAGAAACGGCAGCAAAATAGCGGCTGAACCCAAAAAAGGCAAAAAAATCAAGCCCAAGCCGACCGCCGCGACTAAAGAGCCGGCATAACTGCTAAGCCAATCCGCGCCGGCGCCGATAAAATCGCCCGCGATGTCGCCCACATTATCGGCAATCACGACTGGATTTCTTAAATCATCTTCGGCGACGCCCGCCTCCAGCTTGCCGACAATGTCCGCGCCCACATCAGCGCTTTTGGTAAAAATGCCGCCGCCAATCCTAAGAAACAAGGCGGCTAAAGAAAGGCCGAAAATAAAAACATAAAGGATTTGATTTTCATTAAAAATTAAATATAAAACGCTGCTGCCCAATAAACCAAGGGAGACCACGATTAAGCCCATAATGGCGCTGGCGGAGAAAGCCGACTGCAAACCATTTTGTAAGTCCGCTCCGGCCTGTTCTGCGGTTCTGATATTGGCGATGGTCGCCATTTTTACGCCGATAAAAGCCATGAGGCCGGCGATGCTCACGCCGATTAAAAAAGCCAGCGCCGCCGGCCAAGAAAAAGCCGGCCAAAACACCATAATAACCGCGAGCAAAACAGAAAAGGCGGCTAAAATTTTCAATACTTTAAATAAAAAATTTGTGGCCCCGTTTTTTATCTGGGCGGCGATGATTTTCGCTTTTTCCTCGGCCGCTTTTTGCTTCATTAAATCAAAGGCGAGATAAACCGCCACGCCCAGACCGATAAGAGGCATTAAAACAATCGCGATTAGAGTTAACATAATATAAAATGGTATTTATAAAAATTTTGAATTTTGAATTTTGAAATAATTTTCAATTTTGTAATTTTCAATTTTTAAACAATAATTTAATTATTTAATTTCAAAACTTAAAAATTGTTTCTGAAATTGAAAATTGGAAATTCATAAATTATTCAGCAGTGTTATTCGGCGATTTCCATCTTATCTTTTTCCGGAACCTCTTTTTTCTTTTTGCTTTTCCTGGCTTTTTTCTCTTTTTTAACTTTTTTAACTTCTTTAATTTTGGCTTTACTTTCTTTAACTTCGGACGGCTCTAATTTAACTTTAGATGGTTCTAAGGCCTCGGCCGGGTCGCGACCATTTTTATTTTCACTCGCTCCGGCTAATTCGGTTGAGTCAACGGCCGCGGGCGGCGACACCACTGGCTGACTGCCGGAAACAATATCAATCCTCCAGCCGGTTAATTTAGAGGCCAAACGGACATTTTGGCCGGCTCGGCCGATCGCTAACGATAATTGGTCGTCTCTGACCGCGACTTTGGCGGCTTTTTCATTCCCTCTCTCTAATAATTCAACTGATTGGGCTTTGGCCGGAGAAAGGGCGTTGGTGATAAATTTAACCGGATTCTCATCCCACAAAATAATATCCACCTTCTCGCCGTTTAATTCGTGAATAATGGTCTGGATGCGGGTGCCTCTTTGGCCGACGCAGGAACCAATCGGGTCAATATTCTCATCATTAGAAATGATGGCTATTTTAGAACGGCTGCCGGCTTCGCGGGCCAGGGATTTGATTTCAATCGCGCCATTGGCCACCTCGGGAATTTCCAATTCAAAAATTTTTTTCACGATATCCGGGTGGGAACGGGAGACGATCAGTTGCGGTCCCCGGCTGGTCTGCTCCACCAAGACCAAATAAAATTTCATCCGGTTGCCAATGCTGTACCTTTCACCGGGCGACTGCTCTTCAATGGGCATGATGGCGGTGGCATGATCCAAATCAACCAAGACATTCCTGCCTTCGCGCCGCTGGACCGCGCCATTAACCACCTGATGTTCAAGCGATTTATATTCATTAAAAATATTTTCCCGCTCCACTTCCCTGATTTTTTGGATAATGACCTGCTTGGCGGTCTGGGCGGCCATCCGGCCGAACTCGCCCGGCACTTCCAAAGGAGTAATTATTTCATCGCCCAATTCGTATTTTTTATTTATCTCTTTGGCTGGCGATAATTGGATTTCGGTTTTTGGATTAAACTTTTTAATGGGCTCGCCGTCCTCATTTTCCTCGGCCACAAAACCGCCGCTCGGGAATTCGGCTTTGGTTTCCGCCTCGGCTTCCATTGACGCCAGCTCTTCCTCGGGCAAATCTTCCACCACGGTTTTTACGTCAAAAACCTTGACGGCGCCGGTTTTTGAATCAAATTCCGTAATAATATTCTGCATTTTGTTGCCAAAATCCTTGCGATAAGCGGCCGCCAAAGCCATTTCAATCGCATGAAGAACGGCCTCTTCCGAGAGATTTTTTTCCTGGCATATTTGCTGGATAGCGACTTGGATTGGTGATTGAGGCATAAATTCAGTTAAAAGTTTAAAGCTTGTCCTCGACCGCGATCGGGGATGTAAAGTTAAAAATTACAAGCACTTAATAGTTTTCTTAAAAAAATGACAGCTCCAGGGCTGTCAAAAATCATCTCGTTCAACTTATATAAATATCATATCACAGCCAAATTAATTGTCAATACCCACATTTTTAAACCACTTCACTTTAGCTTTTTTATCCGCTTTATTCATCTCCACGCTGATGACATCAAGCCGCCAAAATTTATTTAGGTCTCTGGCTTGCAGATAAACACCAATGGCCTTTAAAATTTTTCTAATTTTATAATAATCCACGGCCTGTTCCGGATAGCCATATTCGCTTGAAGTTCGCGCCTTGACTTCGCAGAATAAAATTTCATCGCCGTTTTCGGCAATGAGGTCTATTTCACCATATCTAGTATAAAAATTCCGGTCAATAACTTTAAAGCCATTTTTTTCTAAAAATCGAGCCGCGATTATTTCGCCCAACCGGCCTAACTTAATCTTATAATCATTCATAGACCCCACCCCAGCCCTCCCCTTGTAAAGGGGAGGGGGTTAATGTGTAGCCTCCCCTGATAAAGATGGAGGAGTTAAAAAATATCTATTTTTTCTTGGGCAAATATTTTTGGAAAATCTTTTTCTGCTCTAATTTTTCCCGGGCCGGCGGCACAATTTTTAATTGATACTGAAAAATATTAACCAGCCAGATGACAAAGGCCAAGGCCCAAACCAACAGCCAAAAACGGGCGGACAAAACCGCCGCGTTCTCATAGCGAAACCAAAGCAAAACCAGCCCAACCAAGCCCATAGTCAAAAAAAAGGAAAAATATTTTTGAAATAATTTTTTTAAAAATTGCTGCGGTTTCTTTTTTTGCTCAACAATCTTTATTAATAAGGACAAGACGATTAAAACGCCGAATACGGCTAACAAAAAATAGACGGTGCCGGCATAAATAGACGGCCGTAAATCAAATAAATAACTTAAATTAAAAAATTTAATCAAATTTAGGGGCATTTTTTTAAATTTATTTTACAAACATTACGCCATAATGATATCTCCCGGCCTCAAATTCGTCAACCAATTTAAAACCGGCTGTCTGGGCAAAACCCTTAATCTCTTCCGGCTTGGTCCGGTCAGCCATAGGCGGGCCAAAGGGCGTACTCACGCGCTTCCAATCAATAATAATCAGCTTCCCGCCG
>CAYIRS010000040.1:0-1594 GCA_964365895.1 uncultured Gammaproteobacteria bacterium | reverse complement strand
CGATGAATTTCGCAAATGCCGTGCTCGCAAAGCATCTGATAATGCAATCGCGTGCCATAGCCCTTATGCTTATCAAATCCATACTGCGGAAATTTTTCGTGCTCTTCAGCCATTATTTTATCGCGCGCCACTTTGGCGATAATGGAAGCGGCGGCAATGCTCCAAATCTTTTGGTCGCCTTTAATAATATTTTCTTGCGGAATCGTTATCTCGGATAATTTTACCGCGTCAATTAATAAATAGTCCGGCTGGACCGATAGCTTTTCCCGGGCTTGCTTCATGGCCATTTTTGTGGCCGCCACAATGCCGATAGAGTCAATTAACTTAGGTGAAACCACGCCAATGCCATATTGAAAATTTTCCGTCAGCCAGCCAAAAGTTTTTTCTCTCATTTTTCCGGTTAAAAGTTTGGAATCATTAATGATAAAAATCCGCTTAAGAGGAATTTTAAAGTCAAAAATCAAACAGGCCGCCACGACCGGGCCGGCCCATGAACCGCGACCGACCTCGTCAAGGCCGGCAATATATTGATAACCGTTAAAAATTAATTGTCTTTCGCGCTTTGTATTCATAATATTAATATTTTAACTCTTTTACTTATAAATTAAAAATCCCAAACCGAGGCTTGGGATTAATGAAAATTGATTTATACCGAAACCTGGCCATCAATCTTTTTGCTCTTGCCCCAATCAGAAATCAATTTACCGCCACTTTCGGCCATTAGATATTTATGCGCTTGCAAAGCCGTTTTAGCGCCCTCGCCCGCGGAAATAACAATTTGTTTATAGTGGGAATCAGCGCAGTCGCCCGCCGCAAAAACACCGGAGACCGAGGTCTCGCCGTCGCGATTAACCATAATTTCCCCCCGCTCGTTTAAATCAACAAATCCTTTAAGCCAGCCGGTTTTTGCCTGATAGCCGATTTCAATAAATAGGCCGTCCAATTTTATTTCCGCTGATTTGGTTTGGCCATCTATATCGGCTAAAACAACCGACTCAACTTTTTTGTCGCCCTTGATTTCTTTTACCCGCGCGCAACATAAAAATTCTATATTTTTAATCGCCTTGGCTTTGGCCGTCAAATACTCTTCCGCGTTGAATTTTGGGCTGAAATATATCAAGTATGCCTTTTTAGCGATGCCGGACAAATAAATCGCGGCCTCAAACGCCGAATTGCCGCCGCCCACCACGCCCACAATTTTATTCTTATAAAACGGCCCGTCGCAAGTGGCGCAATAGGCGACGCCTCGGCCTTTTAATTTTTCTTCGCCGGGCGCGCCCAAATCCCTGGGCGTCAAGCCAAAAGCCAAAATAACCGCCCCGGCTTGATATTGGTCTTTATTGGTCTTCACGATAAACTTATGGTCTTTTTTTTCTATGCCAGTGACCTCATTATAATCAAATTTGGTTTCCCATTTTTCCGCCTGCTTTTGCATTTTTTGCGCCAAATCGGCGCCGCTAATCAAATCCAAGCCCGGATAATTTTCAATTTCATTGGTCATGGCCATCTGGCCGCCAAGGCCTTTGGCAATCACTAAAGTTTTTAAATTCCGTCTAGAGGCATAGATTGAAGCCGTTAAGCCGGCCGGCCCGCC
>CAYIRS010000039.1:0-6030 GCA_964365895.1 uncultured Gammaproteobacteria bacterium | reverse complement strand
GCCCCATTGACCAATGGAATCCGGGCAAACAGTCGGAATTTATAGACCGGAAGTCCTTTGCGGTCTGCGATTGCGTAACCGAATAGACGAAATACTTCGGCAAACCACCCTTTTGTTCTGGGCAGCGCCAAATGCTCCCAGGGTCGCATTTGGCGACTCTCGCTTCGCTCGCTTCTGCCCGTCTGATTACAGACCCCCTCCTTGGAAAGGAGGGGAAAATAAAAGGAAGTATGATAATTTTAGGCATTGAGACCTCTTGCGATGAAACCTCGGCCGCGGTGATTAAAATCAGCCGAGGCCGGATTAGTGTTTTATCAAATATTGTTTCCTCGCAGATTGAAATACATAAAGAATTCGGCGGGGTCGTGCCCGAAGTCGCGGCGCGCCACCATGTCCAAAATATCGGCTGGGTGATTGATGAGGCCATTAGTCAAGCAAAAATTAATTATAAAAAAATTGATTTAATCGCGGTTACCGCCGGGCCCGGATTAATTACTTCTTTAATTGTGGGAGTTGAAGCGGCTAAGGCCTTAAGTTTGGCCTGGCAAAAGCCGCTTGTGGCCATTAATCATATGTACGGACATATCGCGGCGAATTTTTTAAATTTAGACCTCTCCCCATTCCCCTCCTTGAAACAAGGAGGGGGGGATAAATTTCCGGCGCTTTGTCTGGTGGTTTCCGGCGGACATACGGAATTGGTTTTATTAAAAAATTATCAGCAATATAAAAAAATCGGGCAGACAGTTGACGATGCGGCCGGCGAGGCCTTTGATAAGGTGGCCAAGCTTTTACATCTTGGCTATCCGGGCGGACCGATTGTTTCTCAAAGGGCGGTTGATGGCGACTCCGCGGCTTTTAAATTTCCTCGGCCCATGATTGAGTCGCCTAATTTTAATTTTTCTTTTTCCGGACTTAAGACCGCCGTGCTTTATCAGTCGCAAAAAATTAATTTGAAAAACAAACAAAATGTAAATGACATATGCGCCAGTTTCCAGCAGGCGGTGGTGGCTGTATTAGTGGGCAAAACAATCAAGGCGGCAAAAAAATATAAGGCAGAAACCGTGATGCTGGCCGGCGGTGTGGCGGCAAATAAAGAGTTAAGGGAAAAATTGAGACAAGAGTCAGAAAAATTAAAATTTAATTTTTTAGTTCCGGAATTCAAGCTTTGTACTGATAACGCGGCTATGATTGGGGTGGCGGCTTATTATTTATCACAAAAAAAGATGCCAAAAATAGACAATTGGAAAAAGATTACCGCCGACTCGAATTGGGAGCTGGATTAAAATTTTCTATATGTCAAAAATTTTATCAAAAAATGAAAAAGAAACACTTAACTTCGCCAAAAACTTTGCCAAAACCCTAAAAGGCGGCGAGGTACTTTGTCTTATCGGCGAATTGGGCAGCGGCAAGACGGTTTTTGCCAAAGGCATCGCCAAAGGACTGGGCCTAAAAAAAATAATTACCAGCCCCACTTTTGTTTTAATGAAAATTTACCCTGTGGAATATAAAAATTTATTCCACGGGGTGTATCCGATTAAATCAGCCAAATCAATCAAGACCATGATTCACATAGACGGCTACCGCTTAAATAGGGGCCAGGACTTAGAAGCGATTGGCGCGAAAGATTATCTGAATAATAAAAGTTGTATTACCGCCATTGAATGGGCCGACAAGGTTAAAGACATTTTACCGAAAAAAAGGATTATGATAGAATTTAAAGTATTAGGAGATGATAAAAGGGAGATATTAATCACAAATAAATGAGAGGCGTAGATTATTTAAGAAGCCGGAATAATTATTTAGACCATCTGGACCGAGAGGGCCTGATTGATTATTCTTCGGGCGATGAAGAATTTGACCGAGAAATTGGCCGAAAATGGCACGGACTTAGGCCGGATGAAAATAAATTTAGCCACTTGCATAGCCAAGAGGAAATTAACGATGACTTAAAAAGAATTAATGATATAATTGAGTCGGAAACCTATCAAAGAGAAAGAGACCCAATCGCCACCAAAGCCGAATATGCTTTGGCCGAGGGTTTTGGCTCGCGCGGCTGGCTTGGAGACGAGTCATCCGCTAGAATCACGAGCAAGTTTGATGACATAAAAGCCGGCGCCGACCTTTTAATCACCCTGCCCGATCCGGAAGATCCGGACGGCGAGGACATAATTTTTGTCGTGGACATAACCACTTCACAAGATTACCATATCCTTGATAAAAAAATTAATTCGGAGTTTAGCCGTTTATTTAAAAACAATCGGACGCGGCTGAAATATTTTCGAGGCGTGAAAGAGCCGGTAAATAGATATGTGATCGGCATCGCCCCCGCCCAGGTTGATGAATTGGCGGGTGCTTTATTGGGCCGGTTTGCAAGCGAAGAAATAGAGGATTTGGTTCGGCTGGAGCTGATGGAAGAATTAATTTATCAGGCCGGTAAGCAGATTGAATTTATTTTAAAAAATTATGACGTGATTAAAGAGGGGGGAGAAAAAAGCCAAGAGGAAATAATAAATTTTTTTGAGGATAATCGGGCGGCGATTCAAAAGCAAATACCACCAGAATTATTTGAAAGTATCAGGGCGAGTTATGCTTTAATTGTAAATTTATTGGAACAGAAAGAAATATTATTGAAAAATAAAAAAGGAGTCCCGCGATTGGTTAATCATCAGAACTCCTTTGAGGAAGAGCCGGCTCATTATTTGACGAGTTTTCGTCAGGCGGCTTAGGCGGCTTGACTTGGCTTTCGCGCTTCAGGCGCAGATATTTTTTTATCGCCTTTTCGCACGGACCAGTCGTCGGCAAAATAAACCTTCTTCCCGGTTGGTTTTTTTCTTTACTCAAGGCACGACCCTCCTTTTGGAATTACATTGAGATGGTTATAAAATAGTTTTATAACTATCTCATCATATAGTAAAAATTTATTTTTGTCAAGAGGAAACCCCGCCCCGACGTAACGTCGGGGTGGGGTTTATATTTTCCTCTCCTTGTTTTAAGGAGAGGATTAAGGTGAGGTCTAAATAAATTTTATTCCGCCACTCTGAATACCTCTTCAACCGAAGTGATGCCGTCAACCGCTTTTAACAGCCCGTCTTGAACCATGGTAATTACCCCAATTTTTACCGCCAGCTCCTTAATATCTATTTCCGATAAATTGCCCTTGGCAATGGCTTGTTCAATCTCGCCTTCAATGGGCATGATTTCATAAATGCCGATGCGGCCTTTGTAGCCCAGCCCTTGGCAGGCCTCGCAGCCCCCGCCTTTATAAAATTTTAAATTATCCAAATCAACTTTATGTTCGCTGTTAGGCGGTATTTTTTCCAAAAGATTCTTGACGCGAGCGAGCGTTTCTTCCGCCAAGGATGTTTCTTGCTTGCATTGAGCGCAAATCCGTCTGACCAATCTCTGGCCGATGGCCGCATTTAGCGCGGGCGCGAGCAAAAACGGCTTAGCGCCCAAGGATAAAAATCTTGGTATGGTGCCAAAGGCGTCATTAGTATGGATGGTTGATAAAACCAAATGGCCGGTCAGGGCCGCCTGGATGGAAATTTCCGCCGTATCCAAGTCCCTGATTTCGCCGACCATAATAATATCCGGGTCTTGGCGGACAATGGAGCGCAACCCTTTGGCAAAAGTGTAATTGGCATCAACTTGGCTTTGATTGACGCCATTGAGCTCATATTCAATAGGGTCTTCAATCGTAATGATTTTGGTTTCCGGGTTGTTTAATTTTTTTAAAATAGCATAAAGAGTCGTGGTCTTGCCCGAGCCGGTGGGGCCGGTGGTCACAATCATGCCATTAGGCCTTTGAATTTCCCGTTCTAAAATTTTAAAGGCGCTGCCTCGCAGTCCCAAGTCCTCAAAAGAAATGTTCGCGCCCAAGGACATTAAGAGGCGCATCACCACGCTTTCGCCGAAAGACGTGGGCAAACAAGAAATCCTCACGTCAATATGATCATTAACTAAAAAAATGGAGAAACGTCCGTCTTGGGGCTGATTGGAAACATTAATTTTTAATTTGGCTAATTGCTTGATGCGCGAGATTACCTTCGGCCAGACCTCTTTTTTTAAGCTGGCCGCGTCATTGAGCACGCCGTCAATGCGATATCTGATTTTAATCTCGTTTTCCTCGGCTTCAATGTGAATATCCGAGGCGCGCGATTTAATGGCGGCGGCAATAATAAAAGCCACTAATTCCGTAATTGAGGTTTTTTGGATTTTTTCATTGAGGTCGTGGAAATTTTTTATGGCCAGCTCGAATTTTGTCAAATCGGCTTCGGTGATTTCCACGCCACGGGTAAATTTTCTTATTTCCGGGAGCGTGTCGTATAATTTTATGGTGCGGTCAAAACTGTGCTGGGAAATAAGATAAACCATGACGTGGGCATGCAAGTCCTCTTTGAGTCCGGCCGCCAGTTTTTTTATTTTATCGTTATAATCCAAACAGCCGAGGCCTATTTCCGCGCCACTGTTTAAAAAACAAACCACCCCGAGTTTTTTTGAGGTTTTCCGGTCAATGACGGCAAGAGAATCTGGGCCAATCGGGAAGCCGGATAAATTAATATAAGGCAAGCCCAAAGCCAGCGCCTTTTTATTTGTCTCCCCCTCTTTTTCTTTAATGGTTATTTCGTCTATTTTTTCTTTCAATTTTTCCTCGGCGCTTTCGTCATCGCTTTTATTCTGATTGGGCAATAAATCTTCCAATGATGGTCCGATGTTTGGCATTTTGTAAATAATTATCAATTACTATTTTCTGGCGGTAAGATTGGGAATTTGCCGAGCCAGCCGGATTATTTTACTCATGCCTCCCTCGCTCGTTAATTGGCTATATAGCAATGTCCAGGACGACCAAGTAAAAGTCATTAAAATGGCGGTGATATAAAAAGCCATGGCCATAATTAAAATCAGGTCAATTATACTCCATAAACCGAGCAGAGCCAAAGAAAATTTGAAATAGGATACTAAAAGTACCGGCGCGACCAAAAGCATAATGGTTATCAGCGCGGTAAATATAATTACTAAAATATGAACAATAAATAAAACCACTGCCATTTCCAATGAGACGAGCCAATTCTCTTTAAATAACTGAAAAGCCGATTTTAGCCCTTTAATAACTCCTTGTTTTTTTAAAATGATGTAGAATAATTGGTATTTAAAAATAAAAGAAACAACAAAAACCACCGCGACAAAAATAACAAAGGCCAGGCCATAAATAATCGAGCCGAAAATTTTTCCGCCGTTTAGCCAAATAAATTCACGCCCCACCAGCAGGAATAGCAGAAAAAGGATTATTTTAAAGATAATATTGGCCACCGCGACCGGCCAGAAGTTTTTGACGGCAAAGTCAATGCCTTCATTAATAGTCGGCTTTTTGTTTTTATTAATCGTATCAATATTTTTAATTATCCCGATTTGCGAGATGATCGCCAGCCAGATTAAAAATATAACAATCGCCATGCTTAAGACCAAAATCGCCGCGATAAAAATAAATGACGCGGGATTGGTGATTAACGAAGACCAGATATTGGCCCACAAATTGCCGCCGGTTTTCAGCCCTTCTTCTATGCCCAATCTGATGCCGCCGATGGTTTCGGAAATAATTCCCGGGCTGTTGTATTGTTTTAAAATAAGGCGGCTTAAAATTTCATATTCGCCATTGCTGCCCAGCAAAGCCACGAATAGGCCGAAGAACCATAGTCCTTTAAATTTTTTGGTTATTTGCCAGGATTTTTTTAGAATCGGACGATAAAGCGCGATATCCCCCATATGTTTATTGTTAGTTATTAATAGATGAATATATTATAGCATAAAAAAGAATAAAATAATAAAAGTTGGATTTATTTTGTAATAAAAAACAGCCCCATATTATTGTGGCTGTTTTTTATTTATTTAAATTGTTTGCTTGCGGTGCCTCTGTTGTCTGCGCCGTCTCCTCTTTAAATAGCGCTTCAAATTCCTCGGTTTCAATTGTTTCTTTGATTAACAGGGTAGCGGCGATTTTATCCAAATATTTTCGTTTGTCATTAAGTATTT
>CAYIRS010000038.1:0-6094 GCA_964365895.1 uncultured Gammaproteobacteria bacterium | reverse complement strand
TCTTTTTGTCCGGCGCTCATCACCCTTATGGCGTCGGCGCGCGGGACGGTAAATTTAGAAATCCATAAAAAAAATCGGTTTATTTTCCGCTCTTTGAGCCAGCTGGGATTATCCCAGAAATCGCCATGAAAATTTATTTGCAGTTTACAACCATATTTTCTCTTTAACCGCCAGCCGATCAAAGCGGGAATAAAAGGATCTTGGCAAACTACGATATCAATTTTACGCGCTTGATTGATTTTTTTAAAAATCTTAATACTATCAAAATAAAACATCGGCTTATTTGACGAATTTGTGGGATGGCCAATGACATTTTCAGATATTTTAAATTCTTTCAGTCCCTCGTTTTTATCGGTATAAACAATAATATCAAGATGGTCTAAAAATTCGCCGTAATGGCGATGCCGTTCAATGGCATCGCCCAATCTCGGACCGCCAACTAAGGTTTTATCAATGCCAATATTAACCACATTAAGCTCATAAAATAATTTTAAATTTTGAGCAATAACATCTTGCCAACCATAAGCAAAATTAAATTCCCCGCCAGAAATAACCCGTCCTTGATTTTTTTGTTCATTGGCGAGCAGATTTTCCAGGCCGGACTTTATGCTTTCAACCGACAACGGCTCAACTAATTCACAATATTTTTTTATCTCTTCGGCTAAGCCGTTTTCTTTTGTTAAAACCACCCGTCTATGCAAACTAAGCGCTTCCAGCGCCGCATTGGGGCTCATTTCCGACAATGAAGGCGCGACAAACATATAACACCGAGAGATTCTTTTAAGCAGTTCCTGGTGATCGATCTTATTTTCTATTTTAATTCTTGAATCGTCCTCGGCTAATTTAATCAGTTCTTCTTTTTGCGGGCCATCGCCGATTAACACTAATTTCTTGTCCGTTTTAATTGTTTTAAAGGCCTCAATCAGCCGCTTTAGATTTTTCAGTGGAATAAATCGGCCGGCAAAAATTATTTCATCATTGGCGCCGCCCGCGGAAATATCAACGGCGGAATTTTCCAATGCCGTCGGGTTTTCCACAATCGCAATCCGATTATTGGGAATAGCAAAAACCTTTTCATATACATCCGCCTGCCACCGAGTATTGAAAATTACTTTATCACAGCGCTTCAGCACAAATCGATAAACCGTTAAATAAGCTTTTTCCATAAGACCCTTCGGCTGACCATAATATTTAATAAATGGCGCCTCGCTCTTGCCCGAGTTGGCCATTTTTTCCCACAAAAAATCGCCGCCGAGCCGGACCAACAACCGATTGTTTTTTCTCTTGACTAAAGCCGCCGGCAAGCCGGAAGATACTAAGTCCTGGGCATAAATTATACCGGCGTCTTTTGCTTGTTTTTTTAACAGCTTGAAATAATTAAAATATCGCCGCCAATTCCTTTTGACCATAAACACTTTATTTCCCCGCTGTTCATTTTTATCGCCATAGGAAACAACAACGACTTTTATTTTCTCGGGTAATTTTGCCACAAAATTAGAAACAAAAGTTGACTGGCCGGAGACCTCCGGCGGAAAAGTGCCGGTCGCAATGACCACTTTATTTATATTTGTTTTGTTTTGCGATCTATTTAATAACCCGAAAAATCCATAAGAAAAAATCAAAAGCATTCCCGGCCAAACCGGCAAGCGATAACGCACCGCCGAGCCCCACGGCCCGGCCGCCACTGAAACAAAAACAAAGAATGCCAGCAGTAAAAGGAAAAAACCGAATAATCTTTTATCCGATTTATAAGACCGCCATAATCCATAAATCACCGCAAAATACATCGCCAAATAAATAATTTTTGAAATAAAATACAAAACAATATATTGATTTGATTTTTTCAATACCTCAAAAATTGCTCCCCAGTCGCCTTTTCTTAGCTGATCGCTGATGCCGAATTTACTGTCCGAATTGGGAACATTAAACCAGAGCATCGCCTTATAATGCCGGTTATAATACGCCTCTTTATGGCCATCATTTAAATAAAATTGTACCATGCCGATTAACTGGTACTTTGAATATTCAATGGGGTGACTGAAAATTATTTTTAAAGCCATTCTGATTAATTCCGATTTAACGCGAATATCTCGGCTGCCGTCATCGTTTTGGCCTTCTTGCCCGTATTTATTCTTAACCCATTGCAGATAATCGGTTAATTCCTTGGGGAGGGGTCCAAGAGCCGCCGCATAAGGCACATAACTCATGCTGGGAAGCGATGAAATGCCAAAAACTCGAAAATGATACCAATTTCTAAAATACCAGGGCGAAACGGTAAAAAAGAAAATCAATATAAAAATAATGACTGGCTTAATAAAGGCGCGCCAATGGCGCTTAAAGATTACCTCATAAATAAAAATGAGGCCGATGAAAAAAAACGGGAAATAAATGGCGACCGGCTTAGTCAATAAAGATAAACCCAAAGTGAATGCCGACCAATACAAATAACGATTAAGATTCGAATTCCTGTATTTCACAAATAAAAGGAGGGAAATTAAAAATAAAAAAACCAAGAGCGTATCCGGCTCGGTGATATTAGCCCAATAATTCTGGAGCGGATTCAAAGCAAAAATCAAGGCGGCAACAAATGGAACTTTTTTATTGTCAACCAATAATCGCCCCAGCCGATATAATATCACAATTGAAAATGAGGCGAAAATATTTTGCAAAATTATGGGTAGCCAGGCGCCGGCGCTGAATATTTGAAAAAAAGATAAATAAAGCGGATATAATATTATCCTAAAACTATTTAAATAAAACGGCTCTCGCGGAAAATTGGAAAAAACATGATGCCAATAAAGATTTTTGCCCAGCGTAAAATATTCTTCGGCATCTGCATTGGTAATATAAAAAGAATCGACGCCATAATTTTTTAGCAATAAAAAAAAGAAGAAGAAATGAGCAATAAGAGAAACAACCAAAAGGATAATTTCAATTTTATATTTCTTAAAAAAAGATGCCATAATATAAATAATTTTATTTCCGATGTTATTTTGTAATCATAGTTAAGCCGCTTTTAACTAATCTTATAATTCTGTCCGGGGGTAACTTAAAAATTCCATATAACCGTTTTAAAATAAAAAATGGTCTCAAATAAAATTTGCGATAAGCCCATTCTTTGGTGCTTTTTAATTCCTCGACCGTGCGGCCAAACGGCACATAAACAGGTTCATCGCTCCAGGGACTGAATTTATTCCAGTCGGTGGTTAATAAATTGCCGTGCTGCAAGGCAATCTCAAATAAATCTGTGCCGGGATGGGGCGTGTAGACCTCCCAATGAGCAAAATCGCAACCAAGCTCAATGGCAAAATCTAAGGTCTTTTTGGCATCTTCCCTGGTCTCCGTGGGTAATCCAATAATAAAAGAGGCCAGTACCTCAAGGCCCGCCTCCTTAGTCCATTTAAAGGCCTGCCTAATGCACTCGAGCGTAAAGCCCTTGTTTATAACATCTAAAAGTCGTTGCGTCGCGCATTCAACGCCATAAAAAACCTGGTAACAACCCGCCTCTTTCATTTTTTTTAGCAGTTCAATATCAACACAATCAACTCTGGTAAAACAAATCCAGGGCAATTTTATTTTTTCCTTAATCAGGCGATCGCAAAGCTCCATAATCCGCGGCCGATTAACGGTAAAGGTGTCATCATAAAAATTTAATCCATCAATTTGATATTTTTCTTTAAGATATTTTATTTCGTTTATAACACGATCCGTACTCATAAAACGGTAGCTTCGACCAAATGTTTTGTGACAAGAGCAAAAACCGCAGTTAAAAGGGCAGCCGCGGGAAGTGATAATATGAACGATTTGCTTGCCTCGAAGTTGGGCCGAAGGATAATATTTACTTGAGTCAAATAAATGCCGAGCCGGATAAGGCAAGTCGTCTAAATTGGTGATAAGTTTTTCGTTCTGATTGCTTATAATTTGCCCTTCTTTTTTCCAGACCAAACCGGGGACATGAGAAAAATCGGCGTTATTGTTTTCCAGTGAATCCAATAAATTTCTAAAAATTATTTCGCCTTCGCCTTTGACAATAAAATCTACATATTGATTTTCCGCATATTTTTCCGGAAAAAGAGTTGCTTGAACGCCGCCCAATACAACTTTTATGTCCCGGCTGATGAATTCTTTTGTGCGCTTGGCTATTTCAAAGGCGCGGTTAATAGTGTTACAAAATGTCTGCATGCCAATTACCTCCGGTTGGTATTCTTTAATTTTTTGTTCCAAGTCAGAATAGCTTAAGCCCTCGGCCTCGCAATCAATCACCTTAACCGGAAAACCGGCTTTTTCGGTAATGGCGCCGATCGCGGCCAAACCCAAGGACGGATAAAGCGCGCCCACAAATTTAAGCTTGCCATATCTTTCTTCCAAACTGTTTGGCGGAACGATTAGGAGAACTTTTGTTTTTTTTGCCATCATATTTCAAATTAAGCTGGATTTATTACCATTTAAATTTTAAGAAAACTTTTAAAAAATAATAAACATCAAAAAATATGTCGCCGGTTTTAATCCCCCGCCAAACACGCTTCCAAATAAAACTGGGGCGCAAATAAAGCCGGCGGTAAAAAAGATTATAATACTTGGTCATTTCCTTATCGGTTATATCCGGATATTGAGCCACTCTTTTGGTGGTATGAAAAACATAATCCGACCAGGTAAGGGAATTGAGCAGTCGCCTTTCTTGCCATTCGTGGAAAAATTCCGTTCCGGGAAGCGGGGTGGCGATGCTGGCCTTAGGCAAATCAACAGCCAATTCTTTGGCGAGATTTATGGTTTTTTCTATTGTTTCTTTAGTTTCACCGGGCAGGCCGAGAACAAAAAAACCCAATGTTTCCATACCGGTTTTTTTAGCAAGTTTAAACGCGGATTTTATCTGGTCAATGGTAATGCCTTTCTTGGCTCTGTCTAAAACACCCTGATCTCCCGATTCAACGCCGAAACTGACGCGGTAACAGCCCGCCTTTTTCAATTTAACAAGCAATTCCTCATCAACCCGGTCAACTCTGATGCCATTATAAATATTCCAGCAAACCCTTAAATCCCTTTTAATAATTTCATCGCAAACACTCTTGGCATGATTCAAATCAGCCGAAAAGCAATCATCCCAAATATGTATTTCCCGGTATCCCAAATTCAACAAAATTTCCATTTCATCCACCACCCGAGGCGGGGTTTTAAATCTGATAACCCTTTGAAAAACTTGTTTACTGCAAAAAATACAATTATAGGGGCACCCTCGGCTGGTTTCTATGGCCGCCACTGGATTTTTCCTGGAAGTAACCCTGGGACTGTGGTATTTCTTGGGATCATACAAATAATAAGCGGGGTACGGCAATAAATCCAAATCTTTGATCAGCTCTCGCTGTTCATTGACCACAACCCGGCCATCTTCTTTCTTATAAGCCAAGCCCTTTATTTCGGCGGGGTCATGGCCGGCGACAATTTCCGACAAAGTGTTTTCGCCTTCGCCATAAACCGCCAGATCAAAAGACGGTTCACCGGCTATCTCCAGAGGAAAGATTGAAGGATGAGCGCCGCCGGCTATGGTCTTAATGTTTTTATCATAATCCTTTATTTTTTTGGCTATGGCCATGGCTTCTTGATAAAGGCCGATGGTAAAAGTAATGCCGGCGAAATCCGGCGGAAAAATTTCCAGTGTCTTGTTTAAATCGGCATAGGGGTCGGCGGAAACGCTCAAATCCAATATTTTTACCCGATGTCCGTCTTTGAGTAAAACCGCCGCTAATGATGCCAGTGATATATAAGGAATATGAGGAATCACCACGCTGATTTTTGATTCCTTAAAGACCTCAATAGCGGAATGAGGACAAATTAATAAAACGTTTTTTTTCATAAACTTGCCATTATTTCTTCGGCCAACTTAAAGCCGTCGGCCACGACCTTGTCCATATTGGAATAACTGAATTTTCCGGTCCGGCCAAGCAACCTTAATTGGCCGGTTTTTTCCAAGTGGTCAATTACCGGTTTTAAATTATCGGAATATGATAAATCATAAATCGGATAAGTATATGGCACTTTTATGACAATCCCCTCGACCATTTCTTCGGGCCGGCTGATAATACCCGAGTGCAAAAGG
>CAYIRS010000037.1:0-6219 GCA_964365895.1 uncultured Gammaproteobacteria bacterium | reverse complement strand
AATTTGGACGCTTGACATTATTTGGTGAATTTGCTATACTTATTCCGTAAGCTATCTCAAGAGGATATTACCCGGCCAAGTGGTGCGCAAACTCGGGGAAACCAAATAGAGAATAGGTCGTCTTACAACTAAAAAAATGAACAAAATAAAAAATGGAAAAAAAATTATACGTTGGCGGGCTACCATATAACACGTCTGAAGATGCGATTAACAAAGCGTTTTCTCAGGCGGGTAATGTTGTGTCAGTAAAAATTATTACTGATAAAATGACCGGCCGTTCAAAGGGATTTGGTTTCGTCGAGATGGCATCTGATGAAGATGCGCAAAATGCGATTGATATGTTTAATGGCAAAGAATTTGAAGGCAGAACCATTACCGTCAATGAAGCTCGACCCCTTGAAAACAGAACTCGTTAAATAAATTGCCATCTACTTGAGAGCTTGATAATTAGGCAATAATTAGTTAAAAGCAAGTAGCGAAAAATCGGGCGTGCGCAGCCCGTTTTTTTTGTGGCTTGAAAATTTATTTTTATAAAAGAGCCCATCTTAAAAGGGTGGGCTTTTAAATTTATCTTTGTCATTAATTTGATTTTCAGGTATTATTAAAAAGGCAACTTAATAAAAACTATGAAGCAATATACTTTAAAACCATTAGCGGACTCGCCTAATTTTTCCATAGATTATGAAAAAGAATTGAACGAGGAGCAATACCGGGTAGTGGCGCAAGGGGACGGCCCTTGTTTGGTTTTGGCCGGAGCGGGCTCGGGCAAAACCCGGACCTTGGTTTATCGCGTGGCTTATCTTTTGGAAAAGGGCGTCAAGCCGAACCGGATTCTTTTAGCGACCTTTACCAACAAAGCGGCTAAAGAAATGCTAAATCGCATTGAGGTTTTGCTTAAAAGCCGGCCCAAGGGTTTGTGGGGCGGGACTTTTCATCACCTCGGCAACCGCCTATTAAGGATGTATGGCAAACAGATCGGCATTGAGCCAAATTTTAATATTTTAGACGAAGAAGATTCTAAAACCATAATCAAATCATGCTACTCGTCCGTGGCCGTGCCCGCTTCGACTCAGCCCCGCTTCGCCCCGTCTCGACTCGGTCGATCCGAGGCTGACGCGAGGCGAGGAGGCGAGCCCAATGATAAATATTTCCCCAAAGCCGACGTAATCAAGAAGATAATTAGTTTGAGCGCCAATTTGGCTCGGCCGGTTGATGAAATTATTCAAGACAAATTTTCCTATCTTGATAAAAATTATATTTCTCTAATAGAAGGGATCGCGGAAAATTATCAGGCAAAAAAGAAAAGCGCCAACTCGCTTGATTATGACGATTTGCTTTTAGAGTGGAACCGCCTGCTTTTGGTCAGCGCGGAAATCAGGGAAAAATTAGCCAATCAATTCCAATATGTTTTAGTGGACGAATATCAGGACACCAATCATATTCAGGGCGAGATTATAAATCACTTGGCCGGGCGGGAGCAAAATGTTTTAGTAGTCGGCGATGACAGCCAAAGCATTTATTCTTTTCGCGGCGCCGATGTCAGAAATATTTTAACTTTTCCGGAAGATTTTCCAAACTGTAAAACATTTCGTTTGGAAACCAATTACCGCTCCACGCCCGAGATTTTGAATTTGGCCAACGAGTCCATTAAAAATAATGAAAACCAGTTTGAAAAAAAATTAAAAACCGACAAAAGTTCTGGCGCCAAGCCGGCCTTGGCCGGCCTGGCCGACGGCGGCCAGCAAGCCGATTTCATTTGCCAAAGAATTTTGGATTTGCAGGCAGAAGAGGGGATTGGCTTAAATAATATTGCCGTCCTGTTCCGCGCCCATTATCAATCGCTGGAATTGGAAATGGAATTGAACAAAAGGAATATTCCTTATGTCATGCGCGGCGGACTGCGATTTTTTGAGCAGGCGCACATTAAAGACATAATCGCTTATTTGAAAATTTTAAATAATATCCGCGACGAATTATCTTGGCAACGGCTGTTACAGCTTCAAAGCGGCATTGGCCGCGCCAACGCGCGGAAGATTTGGCAAAAAGTTGCCGAACTCCCGTCTTTAAGAGAGGTCATTAATTATCCTTTTGCCGAAATTATCGCGCCCAAAGTATTTTCCGGCTGGCTCGGTGTAAAAAGTGACTTGGAAAAATTAGCGGCCATTGACTTAAATAATATTTCCGCCTTAATTGAGAGTGTTTTACATTCAAGCTATAATAATTTTTTAAAAAATAATTACGAAAATTATCAGGACCGGATAGACGATTTGGAGCAATTGGTAATTTTTGCCGGCGCTTATAATTCAAGGGAAAAATTTTTAGCCGATGTGGCTTTGTCCGAGGGCTTTCACGGCGAGACCATCGCTGGTTATGAGGATGGAGCGAATGAAGCGATTACCCTTTCTACCATCCATCAGGCCAAGGGCTTGGAATGGCAAGCGGTTTTTGTCATCGGCTTGGTTGACGGCCAATTTCCCAATGCCAAGGTTTTTGCGCGGCCGGCCGATATGGAGGAGGAAAGGCGTTTATTTTATGTGGCGACCACTCGCGCCCAAGACCAGCTTTATCTAACCTATCCATTATTTGGCCTTGGCGGCGGGCAGATAAATCAACTTTCCCAATTTATTAAAGAATTGCCGGAAGACGCTTATGAAGAGTGGCGCGTCAAAGAAGGTGGCGATGATGAAATAAGATATGTTGACGAGGACAGCGATATAAGCAATGAATTTTGGGCGAGGATTATAAGCAAAAGAAGAAAATAAATTATTATGGAACAAATCATTAATTTAAAAGGTGAGGATATTAGATATAATATTAAAAAAAGCCATCGAGCCAGGCGGATACGACTAACCATACGTCCGAATTGTCAATTAACGGTTACCATCCCCAGGCGGGCCAATCTTGAATTGGTGGAAAAATTTATGAAAGATAAAGCGCGCTGGATTATAGAGAAGTTGGAATTTTTTAGAAAAAATGCGGTGCCGTTAATTGGCGAACAAGGTGGAAAATACCGCCAGCATAAAAAAATGGCTGAAAAATTTGTCCAGGAGCGGCTCGGTTATTATAATCGGTTATATGGTTTTGCTTATGGCCAAATAAGCGTTAAAAATCATAAGCGTCGTTGGGGGAGCTGTTCCAGCAAGGGGAATTTAAATTTTAATTATCGGATTATTTTTTTACCGCCGGATTTAGCTGATTATATTATTGTCCACGAAATGTGCCACCTAAAAGAAATGAATCACTCAAAAAGTTTTTGGCGGCTGATAGAAAAAATTTTTCCCGACCATCAGGAAAAAAGAAAGGCCTTAAAAAAGATTATTTATTAAATCATAATTAATTTAAAATGAAATCACGCGCAAAAATCGGCGGTAAAAAGGGCAATCCCGGCTATCGAACGCCAGCAACATTTAGATATCGAAAAGTCATAGAAATCAGAAAGCCACATCCCAATAAGACAACTCTTTGATTTTTTTTCAGTTTTCAGTTAAGATAAGATATATTATTGATTTAAACTTGGTATGAAGATTTTAAAAATAGGCGCAATCTGGTGTCCGGAGTGCCTGATTATGAGGCCGCGCTGGCTGGCCATAGAAAAAGAATTTCCTTGGCTTGAAATGCCAGAGGTTGATGTTGACCAACAGCCGAATTTCAAGAAAGAGCATCAAATTGACCACATACCCACTTATATTTTTTTTGGCCAAAACGGTGAAGAAATTTTTCGGCTCAAGGGCTTAGTTGAGATTGATGATTTGAAAGCTAAAATTTTACCATTAAAAGACCAATAACTGCTATGACAAAAAAATTCATTGTTTTTATTTTTTTATTTTTTTTGATTTTGGCGCCCGGGGCGGGCGCTGGGGCGGCGGAAAAAACATCATTAACATTGAATTTCTTTTTCAGTCCGACCTGTCCGCATTGCGCCAAAGAGGAGGTGTTTTTAAACAACTTAAAGAGCAAACATCCAGAATTGGTTATCAATCGGTTTAATATCTCCGAACGGCGCAGTATTGATTCAATCCAGAATTTTTATAGAGAATATAAGGTGGGCGAGGAGCAATGGGGCTTGGTGCCGGCCAATTTTATCGGCGATAAATTTTTTATCGGCTTTAATGACGAGATCGGCCAGTCATTAGATAATTATGTCGCCGAGAAATTGGGAAAAAAGCCCGGTCCAGCGACGGATCTGGTCGCCACTTCGGCCGAAAGAATATCTCTGCCCTTTATCGGCCAAATCAATATCGCCAAATTTTCGCCCCTGACCTTGAGCATTGTTTTGGGCACGCTTGACGGCTTTAATGCCTGCGCCCTTTTGACCTTGGGCTTATTATTGACTTTTCTCGTTTCCACGGGTTTAAGAAGAAGGGTCATTTTAGTCGGCGGGACATTCATTTTAACTTCAGCGGTGGTCTATTTTCTTTTTATCTCGGCTTGGTTGAATTTATTTTTAGCGTTAAGCAACATCAAATTAATCACCATCGCCATCGGGGTGGTTACCTTGGTTTTTGCTCTTTATATGCTTAAGGATTATTTCGCGGATATAATCTGCAAATTATGCGACTTGGATGAAAAGGAAACGATTTTAAGCAAATGGCAGAAAAGGTTATTCACCAAAATCGCTAATATCACTATGAAGCAATTGTCTTTGCCCGTCTTACTTCTCGGCGTGGTCATCGTGTCGGCTGGCGTTAGTTTATTGGAATTGGTCTGCTCTTTTGGCCTGCCCCTGGCTTTTACAAAAATTTTAATTTCCCAGCACCTTTCCCTGCCGTCTTATTATTTTTATTTATTGATTTACATTTTATTTTATTCCCTGCTTTTGTTTATTATTTTTATCATTGCCGTTTTTACCATGAGGGTGACCAAAGTGCCGGATAAATATCTTAAAATCGTCAAATTATTGAGCGGAATCGCGCTCCTGATTTTGGGTTTGATTATGTTGTTTAAACCCGGGTTATTGGCTTTTTAGAATGTTGTCCACAGCCGGCCGGCTATTGTATTAATGCTGATAATCTATTAAAATAATAATAATAATACTAAATCATAAAAAAATTTATGTTTAAATTTTTCAAAAAGGACAGTGAGGAAGCTCAAAACAAAGGTCTTATCCGGGGCTCGTTATATGGTCTGGGCGGCGCTTTAATCATAGTTATTATTGTGTTAATTGTGATTTTCGGTCCGTCAATATGGGGCAAAAACAAAGCGGGGGTAAATGTGAATACGCCCCCTGACGCTTCAGCGGCTAAAATCAGGATTACGATTATCACCAAAAAGGATTGCCCCGACTGTTTTGATATAAACCTGTTAACCGATGCGATCAAGCAGAATCAAGCCGATATCACCGGCCAAGAAACATTGTATTTGGGAGACAAAAAGACCGACCAATTGGTTCAAAAGTATAAAATCACGAAAGTCCCGACTATGTTGGTGGCGGGTGAATTAGATAAAAATGCAAATTTACAAGGTCTTTGGAAAAACCTGGGTGAGGTGGTTGATGGTGTTTTTGTTTTTCGGCAGGTAATTCCGCCGTATATTGACGTGGCTTCGGGCCAGCTCAAGGGCAAGGTGTCGCTTATTTTATTGTCGGATAATTCCTGCCAGGAGTGTTATGATGTTAAACTGCATGAGGTGGCCTTGAAAAATTTAGGCCTTGAGCCGAAAGACACAAAGACGGTTGATATCAGCAGCGATGAAGGCAAGGCCTTGGTAAAAAAATATAAAATTGATAAGGCGCCGACCCTTCTGTTAAACGGCGAGGTCTCGGAATATGCTAATTTAATCCAGATCTGGCCGACTTACGGCCGGGTGACCGATGATCAGACCTATATTTTTACCAAGCTTGAGGTGATGGGCACTTATAAGGACTTAACCAAAAATAAGGTTGTAGTCGTGGAGCCGGTGCAACAGCAAGCCCCGCCGGCGCAATAAAACTTAGTAAATATTAGATTTATTAGTCCCATCTATTGCCGGTGGGACTAATTTTTATACCCTTGATTTTTTGGCTAAAAAATATTATTATTTAAGTATTATGCCGAAGTTTTATATCACCACGCCAATCTACTATGTCAACGACGTGCCTCATATCGGCCACGCCTATACCACCATTGCGGCCGATGTTTTGGCGCGCTACCATCGCTTAACGGGCGATGAAGTTTTCTTTTTGACCGGCACAGATGAGCACGGCACCAAAGTGGCCCAGTCCGCCGAGAAAGCCGGCCGGAC
>CAYIRS010000036.1:0-6285 GCA_964365895.1 uncultured Gammaproteobacteria bacterium | reverse complement strand
AAATCAAAATTTGAAATAGAAGCGGGGGTTCTTTTTTTACTCAAATTTGATAAAAGGCGGTCTTTTTTTGTATATAAACCACCAGCGTCAGCCGGTGAGTGTGCCTGAAAGCGTAGTTCTCCCCGTATTTTTCTCCCCCTTTCCAAGGGGGAGTTAGAGGGGGTTTGCCGATGATTTCTAAAAAACCTCGGCCAACCACCCCTGTCCTGGGCAGCGCCAAATGCTCCCAAGGTCGCATTTAGCGACTCTCGCTCCGCTCGCTCCTGCCCGTCTGATTACAGACCCCCTCCTTGGAAAGGAGGGGAAATATAATGAAATCACTAATAGTTGACATTATATCTTAATCGCGTTAAGATTAGTAATTATTTTATTGTATAAATATTTATGGACGAGTCGGTTTTTAAGGAATTAAATCAAGAATTTTTCAAGGCCGATAATATATTGCTCATCAGCCACCAAAAGCCGGATGGCGATGCCTGCGGTTCAATTTTGGCATTATTAATTTATCTGCGCGGTCAAGGCAAGGAGGTGAGCGCCTTTATCGCTGATTCGCCTCCCTCCTATTTTAGTTTTTTGCCCGACTATGAAGAAATAAAAAACGACACGGCTTTGCTTGATAAAAAATGGGACACCATTGTTTTTGTGGATACGGCTGATTTTAAAATAGCCGGCGTCGCCGAAGAGCGGTTTCGGCGCGGTCCGGTCATAAACATTGACCACCACCGGACCAACACCAAATACGGCGATATCAATATCATTGACGAGACGGCCAGTTCAACCTGCGAATTAATTTATTGTTTTTTTAAATATATAAATTTTGAGATTAACAGGAATATCGCCACCTGCCTTTTAAGCGGCTTATTAACCGATACGGGCGGCTTGGTTAACGCCGCCACTTCCTTTAAAGCCATGGCCATCAGTTCCGATTTATTAATGAGGGGCGCCAAGATTAATAGAATCGCGGAGAATATTTTTAAAAACAAGTCGTTAGATGGGCTGAAGCTGTGGGGCTTGGCGCTGTCGCGATTAAAATTTAATAAAAAATTTAATTTGGTTTATACTTATATTAAAGAAAGCGATTTAATTGAATGTGGGGCTAAGGCAGAAGAGATTGACGGCTTGGCTAATTTTTTGAATGCTCTTAGTAATGTTTCAGCCACCTTGGTTTTAAAAATTAGCGACCATAAAATAGAAGGCAGTTGGCGCACGACTAAAGATAATATTGATGTTTCCCGACTGGCGAATATTTTCGGCGGCGGCGGCCACAAAAAAGCCGCGGGCTTTACGATTTCAGGAACCATAAAAGAGGTAAACGGAAAATTATTAGCAATTTAACAGTTTAACAATTTAACCATTGTCACATTGCTAAATTGTCAAATTGTTTATTATAATAATACTATAAACTACTAACTACAAACCACTAACTAATTCTATGTATCTAATTCCAACCGTGATTGAAAAATCAAATTTCGGCGAAAGAGCTTATGACATTTACTCCCGCCTGCTTAAGGAGCGGATTATTTTTCTTGGTTCGCCGTTAGACGATGGCGTGGCCAATACCGTCATCGCCCAACTTTTGTTTTTGGCGAGTGAGGACAAGAGCCAGGACATAAAGCTTTATATTAATTCGCCGGGCGGCTCGGTTTCGGCCGGCTTGGCCATTTATGACACCATGCAATATATCCAGCCCGATGTTTCCACGATTTGCGTCGGCTTGGCCGGCAGTATGGCGGCGATTATTTTGGCCGGTGGCGCCAAAGGCAAACGGCTATCTCTGCCCAATTCCGAGATAATGATTCATCAGGTTATGGGCGGCGTTGAAGGCCAAGCCATTGATATTAAAATCAGGGCCGAGCATATTCTTAAAATCAAAACCAAACTTGATAAAATTTTGGTAAAGCATACCAGCAAGACCTTGTCGCAAATCGAAAATGACACGGACCGCGATAATTTTATGTCAGCCGAGGAAGCCGTTTCTTATGGCCTGATTGATAAGGTAATTGAATAATGAGATGGTTGTAAGATTGAGAATAATATTATAAAATAACCATCAAGAGTTAGATTAATAAATAATAAAAAAAATATGCCAAAATCGCCAGAATTAGGGTCAGGAGGGGAAAATTTAGGAAAAGAAGCGCTGGAAGGAAGGGGCGGTGAATTTGACGAAATTTCTAATTTGGCCAGTAATGCTTTAAAGGAAATGGTTCAAAAAGAAGAAGCCAAGGAGGCAGCAGCCCAAACAGCCACGGCAAAAGAATTGGCGGAAAAACAAACTACAGAGACACAAGAAGCGCAAAAACTTAGAGAATCGCAGGACAAGCTCATCAATCAATTATCAGGAGAACGACAGGGTAATTTAGTTAAAGGGGGGATGGAGAACTATTATTTTTTAGTTCGGGACCAAGCTGGTTTAAAAAAGATGGGCTCCACGCTTAGGGATACCGACCGTCAGAGGCAGAGTGAATATATACAATTAACTTCCCCTTGGGAACTTGACCATTGGTTTACTGGCCCTCAAGATTTTTTTGAGGCCTATGATAAGTCAGTGGCCTGGTTTGATGAACGTATCCAGGAACAAATTGCTCATTATGGTGATATGGACGAAGAACAGCTAAATGAATTAATCAGGCAACGGCACCAAGAGATGGCTAAAGAAAGCTATCCTTATTTAATTGATAATGACAAATGGGGAAAAGAAGGGGAGCGCTATCAAGCAAGAGACCTGCCGCCTGATTTATTTGCCAAAGTTTTAAAAGAATTGCATCCATGTCGTATAAATCGATTGTATAACTTTAGGAAAAAAAAAGAAGATGATTTAGTTATCCTCCGAAGTTTTAGCGAAACGGCTTTAAAGAGCGGCGATGTGGAAAATGCTTTAGAAGGATTTAATCGCCTTAATGATTTGAACAATGCTGAATTTACTGTTGCTTTAAAACAGACCATTGAAAAATTACGTCAATCAGGCGATAGTAAGGATCAGTTGAGATTAAGATCAATTCTGACCAGAATACGAGAGATAAGAGGTTAAGATTATTTAAAAAATTAATTATTTTTTTAAAAAGTAAAAACACCTTGCATAAACAAGGCGTTTTTACTGGTTTTTTCAAAGTTGACTCAAAATAACTTCTATGTTAAGATAAATTTATCCTGCATTATTATTAGCATAAATAAACAGTAAAATCACGATATTTTTAAAGGGCAAGCGCCTTTATTAATAGAGCGATATGATGCGGGCATTTAATTAATAGATAACAAACAAGAATTTAGGCGCGTCTTTGATTAAAGAAATACTATCAGGCCAGGAATCAATTATTAAATTTTGTGGATTATTTAACTTCAAAGATTAACTCGGTTGACATAAAAACACTCAATTCTTAAGCCCTTCGGGCGTAAGGATTATTTGGCGCGCTCTAAATTCTCTTTTTAAAGGAGAATTTTATGGAAAGTTTATTTGTTTATATCGTCGCTATTTTGGGTCTGGCGATTGGTTTGATTTTGGGTTATTGGGTTCGCAAGCAATGGGTTAAAAATCGAAAAGACACGGTTGAAGCCAAAATAGAAGGCCTGATCGCCGCGGCCAAGGTCAAGCAAAAAGAAATTTTATTGGCGGCGCAGGACAAGGCGATTAAGATTTTAGAAGAAACGAAAAATGAGGAAAGGCAAAAACAGCAGGAATTGTCCGAGGCCAAAAAGCGATTAGAGAAACGGGAGTCGCTTTTTGACCAGAAGCTTTTGGATTTGGAAAATAAAAAGCAGGATTTGTCGGAAAAGGCGGATAAAATTAATAAAATAAAATCAGAAATTGAAACAATCAGAGAAGAGCAGCTGGCCAAATTAGAGCGAGTCGCCGGCTTGACCAAGGAAGAGGCCAAAAAGGTCTTAATGGATAATGCCGAAAAAGGCATCGCGGAAAATTTAGTTCACCGAATAAATAAGTTAGAGCAGGAGGCCTCGGAAGAATTGGACAAAAAAGCCAAGGAGATTTTGTCGGTGGCGATCGCTCGTTGCGCTTCGTCTCACGCGCAGGAAGTCACTTCTTCGGTGGTGGATTTGCCTAATGATGAAATGAAGGGCCGGATTATCGGCCGGGAAGGCAGAAATATTAAGACGATTGAGCAATTGACCGGCGTGGAAATCATTATTGACGATACTCCTCAAGCCATCACCATTTCCGCTTTCAGTCCCATCAGAAGGCAAGTGGCGAAAAAGGCGCTGGAAAAATTGATTTTGGACGGCCGGATTCATCCGGCCCGCATTGAAGAAACCATTGAAGAGGCCAAAAAAGAAATTGCTTTGGATATTAAGAAAGCGGGCGAGAACGCGGTTTATGAGCTGGGCATCGCCGGCCTTGACCCGAAGCTGATTCAAATATTAGGCCGGTTGAAATATCGCACCAGCTATGGCCAGAATATATTAAATCATTCAGTGGAAGTGGCCAATCTTTCCGCGTTGTTAGCCGAAGAATTGGGGGCCGATGTGTCAATTGCCAAGAAAGCCGGCTTGCTTCACGATATCGGTAAAGCGGTTGACCACGAAGTTCAAGGCACTCACCCGGAAATCGGCCGCGATATCTGTAAAAAATTCGGCATAAGCGAAGAAATTATTTTGCCGGTGGCCAGCCATCATGATGATAAGCCGGGCACGCTTGAGGGGGTGATTGTTAAAATTGCCGACGCTATTTCCGGCGCTCGCCCCGGCGCGCGAAAAGACACTTATGAAAATTATCTCCAGCGCTTGGAGGAATTGGAAAGGATCGCCAACTCATTTGAGGGCGTGGAAAAATCATATGCCATCCAGGCCGGCCGCGAAGTGCGCGTTTTTGTGACGCCGGAAAATGTAGATGATTTAGGCGCCATTAAAGTGGCCAAGGCCATTGCCGAGAAAATAGAAACGGAATTAAAATATCCGGGCGAAATCAAGGTTAATGTCATCAGGGAAAAAAGAGTAATTGAATACGCTAGATAGATAATTAATTTTTAAATTTTTAATTTCCAATTTTATAAATAATTTTTAAATCTAAATTTTTAAATGAATTTAATTTATCTGACTTGTTTAAAAATTAAAAATTTGATTTATCTATTTAAAAATTAAAAATTCTCATAAATTATGTTCAAAGTGATATTCTTGGCCGACATCGTGGGTAAGATTGGCCGAAAAGCCGTTATTCAATATTTGCCTGAATTACAAAAGCGGTATAAGCCGGATTTTGTTATGGCCAACGCCGAAAATTTGGCGCATGGCATTGGTTTTACCCAAAAAACATTAAATGAGATGTTGGCGGCGGGCGTGGATTTTTTTACTTCAGGCAATCATGCCTGGAAAAAGGCGGGCGCGGATGAAATTTTAAATGAAAAACCGCCCCTGGTCATCAGGCCGGCTAATTATTTGCCGAAGAAGTCGGGGATTGGCTTTAAAGAGTTTAAAATTGGCAAAAATAAATTATTAGTGGTAAACTTATTAGGCCGGGTGTTTATTGAAGAAAGGGTTGGTTCGCCATTCAAGGCGCTGGAAAAGATTCTCAAAAAATATAAGGATTACAAGATGATAATTGTTGATTTTCACGCCGAGGCCACCTCGGAAAAAGTCGCTCTGGCCCAATATTTTAATGGCAAGGTCTCGGCGGTATTGGGAACCCATACGCACGTGCCGACTTGCGACCAAAAAGTTTTAAGCGAAGGCACGGCCTTTGTTGCCGATGTCGGCCTGATCGGTTATTATGATTCGGTTATTGGCGCCAATAAAGAAGAGGTTTTGAAAATGTTTTTGGGTAAGGGCAAGGGGTCGAAAAAACACGATTTACCGGATCATGGCCAATGCCAATTTAACGCGGTTTATTTGGAAATAGACGAAAAGACCGGCCGGGCGACAAAGATTAAAAGATTGGATAAAATAATAAATATTAAATAATAAAATTTTAGCTTTGCCGATGGCAGGGCGATTAATTTAAAGAAAGGGGGCAAGATGAATAAAGCGGAATTGGCAGAAAAAATTGCCAATAAGGTCGGGATTACCAAAGCGCAGGCCGAGGAGGCCTTAAATGTTTTCACTCAAATTACCACCGAGACCATAAAAGGCGGTGGCGAGGTTACCTTGACCGGCTTTGGCACTTTCTCGGCGCGCCGAAGGAAAGGCCGGGAAGGCATAAACCCGAGAAATCCTTCGGAAAAAATTACCATTCCGTCGGTGGTGGTGGCTAAATTCAAGACCGGTAAGACCCTAAAAGACGCCTTGAAGGCCGAGGATAGAAAGAAAGAAAATGGCTAAAAGTCATATTTAAAACCCCCT
>CAYIRS010000035.1:0-6510 GCA_964365895.1 uncultured Gammaproteobacteria bacterium | reverse complement strand
CGGCGCCCAAAAAGGTTTGATTAATTGTTGGTACCAATCATACGCTGGCATAATTTTTTTATAATTATCTAAATTTTACCAATTTTTACGGCAAAAGTCAAAGTTAAAAATTCTCGCCTAACGGCGGGCAGGCAGGTCCATAAAATCATCAACTCCTTAATTATTTTAGACCTCCCCCTACCCCCTCCTTCAGACAAGGAGGGGGGAAATAAAGAGTATGGAGATGCGCATGGAGATAAAAAAATCGTCCCGATGTTATGTCGGAGCGATTTTTTAAACATTTTAATTTTAATTAGTTCTTTTTGGCGATGGCTTTTTGATAAATCATCTTAATCGCCCAGCCGAGTAGCCAACCGACAATAATTAAAACAATATTTATAATAAAATCCTCCCATGATCCCAATAATAATATTAAAGCAACCAATAATAAAATGGCTATTAATCTATACTTCTTCTTACCACCAAATATTGTTAATAATAAAGTTATAAAAAATACATAGCTCATAAAAAATCCAGATACTCTCTCGGGATGAGATGGGCCCAAAAAAAATCCGCTGGAAACCGGGCCAAAATAATATTTATACAAATTACCAAATATGGGTGTAAAAACAATAATTAAAATAATAATTGACAAAAACAAAATAATTTTTTTTCTAGTAGACATAATTTATAAATTAATTTTTAAATTATTAATATCATCTTTTAAAATCTGAAAACCTTCTTGATTTACTTTTCCTTGTTTTCTAATCTGTTCTAATTTATTTAATACCATTTTCAATTTCTCTATGACGGCAGAATTAGATTTTCCGCTTTTTAAATCTATTAGCTTTAATCCATTAATCAAACTCATTTTAGCGCCCATATTATTAATCCAGCCCTTGGCATACATGGCTTCAATTTCTTTAATTATACCATCAATGGTAATCAAATCGCTAATCGGCTCATTGGTGTTTGGCGCTAACACAAAATCTAATGTCCTCGGTTGATTCGGCTCTATATTGCCGATAAATTCCTTATCCAAGCTGTTATTATCGTCAATATAGCTGGCGCTTAATTTATACTCGCCATTGCCTGTGCCCATAAGATCAACTTTGTAGTCCCCCTCTATGGGATCGGGAATAACGGCAAATTCAATGCCATTATCAAAGCCGGAATAAAAGGCGCCTTGAATCTGGTTTATGGGCTGATTGGTGGCAAAATCCTTGCCCAATAATCTGCCATCCGGAGCGGTAATTCTAAAATCGGCCGGTGAAAAAATCCTAATCATTAAAAATTTCTTAAAAATATTATTTCTAATTTCATTAGCTGGTTCTGTACCAGTCAATTCTTTTATCACTACCTTTTGGGCATCGGTCGCAATATTGTCGTGATTAGTATTGATAATAATATTCGGCCAGCCATTAAAATCTTTATTGCTTCTGTCTGGAACGGTTTCATCGCCAAGGCCGTATTCCAACCCATGGTCGGTAAAGGGCATGGCGTAATGTTCCGGATAGCCATGCTCCCACTCACCGTCAATGCCTTTGTTTTCCACCACTCTAAAATTATTTATGGTGCTGCTGGCGCCCGCGTCGGCGATAATATTCGTTATTTTAAGACCGTTTAACTTGCTTAATTTAATCGGATTATTTAAGTCCTCCAAAAATAAATTTCTCGGGTAATTATTGGGATAGACCCTTAAGGCCATTGTGCTTTTATCCCTTAGATAATCATAGGTGGGCAATAATTCTTGGACTGATTTCATGGGTAATTTTGAAATATATAAATAAACACTGCCATATCCGCTAAATTCTGCTTCTAATTTAAAAATTCTTTCTCTAAATTCATCAAGTGGTTTAAATCCCACCTCCCCACCATCCCACATTAAATACGCCTTGCTGGCGCCTCTCTGTGGCGTGGCTAAAAATATCAGCTGGTCAATGTCATTTTCATAATTTCCGTTTTCCACGTATTGCCTGGCGACTAAACCGCCCATGGAATGGGCCACAATATCAACTTTGCCGCATTTACATATATCTTTTACTTCATCTATTTTATTTTTCAATTCAATGGAGCTTGAGGCATTGGAATTCCGCCATTGATAGGGAAAAGCAAAAAGCGTTTCCCCTTCTTTGTATCCTGCCGCCTTAAACGCTTCCCATAAATTGTCATAAGTATTAAATATGGGATCAAGTTCCAATTTTCCGCTAAAAATATCATACCAACTCCCCAAAATACCCGGAATTAAAATCACCGGGTCTGGACCGGTTGGCGCGGGAAGCCACTCCTCGGTCAAAAATGGCTGATAAGTCACTAAACCGATTACACTATCTCTCTCGCCTGCTTTTATACAAAATGACGAACACACAATTGGACCCTGATCAGAACCCCACCAATTATTTATTGCGCTTACATTAACACCCGAATTGTTTTTAAAACCAGTGGTATTATTATGAAAATTATTGTAAGAAATATTAGGTTGAATTCCGTTTCTTTCCATAAAAATACCTCCGCCCCAATAACTTATTGGCCCGTTAAACCCATTTAAATTTATATCATTATAGGTAATTTCATTTCTAAAAGTGGCGTATGTCCTAATCCCATAACTATTATTTTTTACTATCTTGTTTTTGGTAATAACAGTTCGCCAACCCCTATCATATATTCCATAGCCAGCGCTTTCAGTAATTAAACTGTTTGAAATAATTGTTTTGGGCCATAAATTTGATGGCAAGTTGGAATTATACTGATCATCGATATCTATTATTGAGGGCGAAAAAAACCAGCCATTTTCATCCGCGCCGCCATATTGAATTATCGCGTAATCGATTATTGCGTTGCCAGTTTTCTTAATTTTTATTTTCCCCCAATCTCCCCTTGCCGACAAGGTGGCGTTTCCATCTTTATTAGTATCGCCGCCCACACTATCATCTTTTATTGAAGTAATTATTACTGGATCATCCGGCGCGCCATGGATAATTAAATTGCCCTCAACGCTGATTAAGCTATCTCGAGACAGTTTAATAATGGCACCCGCATTAATGGTCAGAGTTGCCTTCGAGGCAATCCGTACTCCCAATTCACCTAAATATTTATTGGCATTAACGACAATCACATCCCCCTTGCCCCAAACCGTGTCGTGATCAATAATAATATCGGTGGCCGATGCGGCGCTCGTAAAAACAAAAAATCCCGCCAATAGAAAAACAGGCGGGAGTAATAATTTGAAAAATATTTTTTTCATCCTCCTAAAATTATTGGTGAAATTAGGATTATTATAACATATGATAAGGCGGGGGGCAATTTCATACCCACTCTTCTTCAAGTATGCTCCCTTGAATACTGACCACGATTTTTTTGATTGGTATTTTTCTTTGGGCATTTTCCCGCGCTCTTCTGGCTATCTGAAACAAGCCGTCGCAACAAGGCACTTGCATTATCATGACCGTGAGCGTATTAATCTTCGCCTCATCTATGAGAGCGGTAATTTTTTCCGCATATTCCTCTTGTTCGCTGTCTAATTTCGGGCAGGCGATGGCCAGGGACTTTCCCTTAAGATACTCCTGATGAAAATCCGCCAAAGCATAGGCGACGCAATCAGCTGCCATAACCACATCCTTGCCCTGAAAGTAAGGCGCCATTGGACCCACCAAATGCAATTGAATGGGCCATTGCCTCAATTGTGAAGCTCTTAATCCCGCTTCTTCTCCGGTTGCAGAGTTCTCCGAAAAATCCATCATTTTTGCTCCCGGACAACCGGCAAAATGCGCATGCGCCGTTTTTTCTTCCAGAGGAATCTCAATTCCCTTTTCCTTCAGGACTTGAATCGCCTCGTTTAAATAGCCCGTTTCACCATGCTCCTTAAGATGTTTGAGGTGGGCTTGAATTGTATTTTTACCTTGTTTCACTATATTTTCCATAACCTTTTTTTCCTCATACGGCTCGGCCTCTCTTTCTTCAATAATTATCGCGCCAGAGGGACAATGCCCGATACAAGCGCCCAGCCCGTCGCAAAATAAATCGCTGATTAATCTCACCTTATTATCAATGAGCATTAAAGCCCCTTCCGGACAATTGGGCAGGCAAAGGCCGCAGCCATTGCATTTCTCTTCTTCAATTTTTATTATTTTCCTGGTCGCCATAATTTATTTTACTAATTAATTATTTTATCCAGCCCCGCCTCTCGTGATGGGCGGGGCTGGATTTACTTAATAAATCCGCCGGCCTGAAGCTGCCAAAACTTTTGGTAAATGCCGCCGGCTCGGCTGGCCAATTCTTCGTGCGTGCCCTCCTCAATGATTTGGCCGCGCTTAATGACCATAATCCGATCCATTTTTCTGATGGTGGAAAGGCGATGGGCAATGACAATTACGGTTTTGCCTTTCATTAATTTGTCCAAGGCGTCCTGGATTAAAACTTCTGATTTGGAATCCAAACTTGAAGTTGCCTCGTCCAAAATTAAAATCGGCGCGTTGCGTAAAATGGCGCGGGCAATGGCAATCCGCTGTCTTTCGCCGCCGGATAATTTAATGCCTCTTTCACCCACGTAAGTATTATACCCCTCTGGGGTATCTATAATAAATTCATGGCAATGCGCGGTTTTGGCGGCCGCATACACCTCCTCATTGGTGGCCTCGGGCCGGCCATAGCGAATATTTTCCATCAAAGTTCGGTGGAATAAAATCGGGTCTTGCGGCACCAGAGAAATATTTTTCCATAAGCTTTCCTGTTTTACTCGGGCAATATTCTGGCCATTAATCAAAATTTTTCCGCCGGCCAGATCGTGCATCCGCAAAAGCAACTTTACAATTGTGGTTTTGCCCGCGCCCGATGAACCGACAAAAGCCGCTTTTTCGCCCGATTCAATAATCAAATTAAATTTCTTGAATATCTCTCGGGTTTTATGGTAGTTAAAGCAGACATCTTTAAATTCAATCCGGCCGCGGCCCACGTTTAGCTCTTGGGCCTTGGGCGCATCTTTGATTTCGTGGGGCGTGTTTAAAATCACGGTCATTTCTTCGGCGTCGGACAGACGCTCGTATATATTTCTAATCACGCGGCCGATATTCCAAAAATTCATAAAAATCGTGCCCAGATACGCTTGGATTAAAACAAAATCGCCGACCGTGAGCAAATTTTTTTGCCACAATTTTATCGCCAAATATAAAGTGCCAATTTCCAAAAAAATCATCAACAGTCCCTGAAGTAAATTAAAAATATTGCCTAAATTCCAGGTAAATCTTCTGATCCGGCGAAGTTTTTCTACGGCCTGGGCATAACTTTCGGTTTCTTTTTTGTAGCCATTGAATAATTTTACATTACTGTGGTTGGTAATCGTATCGGCCAAAAGTCCGGTGGTGAATGTCTCGGCTTCATTTCTTTGGATGTCATATTTGAATTTAAATTTTACAAAAATCCAATTGACAATCAAAAATAAAAACAGCCAGACCAATATGCCCAAGCCCAAATAAATATTTACCTTAGATAAGACGAAAAGAATTATGGCCACGTCAACGATTACCGGTACCAAATTAAAAAAGACGTTGTCGGTAATCACTTCAAAAGCATTGGTGAACCACTTAACTTTTTTTACCAGCGCGCCGCCAAAATTATTATTGAAATAGGAAAAAGAATGTTTGTGCAAATAAGCAAAACATTTATTGGATAAATCAGCCATATTATTAAGCTGAAAATTGGTTATCAAAAAATCGCCTATTCTATAGAATAACCACTCTAAAAATTTAAGGCCGATAATTATAAATAAAACCGAAAAAAGCCCGCTCATAACAACATCAGTGGCGCGGCTGGAAGTTAAAATATTAAAAAAATTCTTGTAATATATTGGGGTAATAACACCCACGGCGGCCGAGATAATTGTAGAAAGCAAGGCTAAAACACCAGAAATTTTGTATTTCCGGCTGGCTTGCCAATAGAATTTTAGGGTTTGTTTGGTATTGCCTTTCATATAATTTTTATCCAGCACCTTCCAGAATAAAATAATCTTTCTGTGGGGTTTAATACCCAGCGGGAAGGTGCTGGATTTATTGCCTGATTCGCGCAATTTTTAATTATAGCCCATTTTGACGGAAAAATCAAATTTGATACTTATTTGGTTATTTTTTCTGTAAACAAAAACGGCGCGGAGCCGTTTTCTTTTAAATGGCAGCGGCTTTACGAAAAAATGCGAACCGAATTTCAAAAGAATTATTGAGTGCGCGCCCCGAGGTTCGGGGGCGGGGCGCGCCTTTTTCACGATTTCAAGTTTTTCGGCTTTCGCCCGCACCTGCGCTTTGCGCAATTGGTGATAAATTAAATATTAACCACCTTCAGAATAATCTCCAGATTACCATTAATTTATTTAATCTTATCCAACAAAATTTTTAAAAGCGCTTTGACTTCAGCTTGCGCCTCGGCTTCACTTTCGCTGTTAGTGAATTTCTGCCAAGTATTAAGGATCTCATCATCCTTTAGATTTCTAACAGCGGTCTCCAGTTGCAGGCGGGTTTCAAAATCGACTTCTCCATCCGCCGA
>CAYIRS010000034.1:0-6625 GCA_964365895.1 uncultured Gammaproteobacteria bacterium | reverse complement strand
CGGTAACAAATCTTTAATTTAATCGTCTTAATTAATGAAGAATCCTCTAGAAAAAACGATTCTTTTTTTAAAGGTAAAAAACAAAGATAAAGAGGCCTATGGCAGATTCTACGATTTATACGCCACTCGTATCTATCGTTTTATTTTTTTTAAGATTAATTCCGTTTCCGACGCCCAAGACCTCACTTCCGAAGTTTTTTTAAAATTATGGCAATACATTAAAGAAGATAAGGAAATAAAGAATTTGAACGCCTTCACCTATATGGTTGCCAGAAACACGGTCATTGACTTTTATCGGAGCAAGGTTAGAAAAGAGGACTCGGTTGAAGAAGTTGAAGAAAGCGATTTGGCCAATACCCCGGCCGGCAATCGGGCCGACCCATTGGCCCAGCAAATCGTCAATTCGGACTTAAATCAAGTGCTCAAGGGGCTGGAAAATTTAAAAGATGAATATAAAGAAGTTATTATTTTAAAATATTTAGACGAATTATCCACCGGTGAAATCGCCGAGGTTTTAAATAAATCAAGGGGCGCGGTCAGGGTTTTACTGCACCGAGCCGCCAAGGCCTTAAAAGAAAGCGTCAATGCATAGTAAAGAATTAATCAAAAATTTAAAGCAATTAAAGAACCTTGAGGCCGGCGGCCGGCCCCAAGAGAGTTGGCTTGTGTCTAGCAAGGATATATTAATGAGCCAAATCCAGCCGCAGCAAACAAAAGAAATTTTGGCGGACAGCAATGCCATATATTATTGGCAATATTTTAGCGGCCGTTTCGGCCTGTTGTTAAAACCGGCCCTGGCCGTATTTTTAATGGCGGCCGTAATGTTCGGCTACGCGGCCACGGTCGGCCTGGCCGACGATAGCTTGCCGGGCGATATGCTTTATTCCGTAAAAACCGCTTCGGAAAGGGTTCAATTGGCTTTGACTTTTCCCGAAGACAAGAATGTCCAATTGCAAATGGATTTTGTTAATCGCCGGGTTGATGAATTGCAGAAGCTCGCCGCGCAAGATAATAATAAAATTGCCAAGGCGAGAAAGGTGAGCGAGACGGCCAAGCAGATTTCCAAAGACGTAAAAATAGTTAAGGAAAAATTAAATAAAATCAGCGCCGCTTCCGTGCCGAAAACCGACTTAACGCAGGTCGCTAAAAATATTGACACTCAAACCCTGCAAGCCGGTCAGAGCTTGGCGGATACGGCCGCGACTTTGCCCACCGACGTCCAAGGCGAGGTGGCCAATGATCTGCGCGAAGCCCTTAAAAACATAGAAGAAACCGGCACTGCGGCTTTGGCCGTGATTGTGAAAAATTATGAAAGCGGCAATAGTGAAATTTCCGATAATGAAGTCACCGCCCGAGTCGCCGACCGGCTCAAAAATTTGGAAAAAATACAGCCAAGCAAAAGCACAACTACCGAAGTGATAATCGGCGACCAGGCCACATCAGAAACCCAAGGCCAGAATAAAATTAAAATACAGGGCTTTATTATGCTGACCACCAGCACCGACACGCTATTAAATGGCTATCTGAAAACCGATTCAACCAGCAGTACGGCGCAGATGAGCGAAACCACCAATAGCTTAGTGAAGTAATTTTGAATTTTACAATTTTGAATTTTGAAATAATGATTTAATTTTGAATTTTGAAAGGGGATTATATTTCAAAATTTAATCATTCAAAATTATTTCAAAATTCAAAATTGTAAAATTCAAAATTATAAAATCATTTTTATATAATAATTGGGTTGTTTATGTATGAAAATATGTAGACAATTTAGTTTAGATAGAGGTTCATTAAATTTGGGGCGAAATAAGAGAGTAAGTTCTCATTTATTAATAAGAAAAGGCCGAACCACTAGGTGGTGCTTATTAGTATAATGGGTTTGGTAATCAATTAGATTATAATTTGCCTTCTTATCCCGAATCTTAAATGAATCTTAATAAATAATAAAAAAATAGTTTAATATGAAAAAGTTGTTAACTTATAGTGTAGTAGTCGCGACTATTGTCTGGTCTCTTGGTTTAGCGGCTGTGGTGCCTTTGGCCTCAGCGGCTTACACGCCAACTGCTGGCGATGTCATCAAGACAGCCACCAATACCGCTGTCTATTACATTGACTCGGACGGAAAAAGACATCTTTTTTCCAACGAGGCAACATTTTGGACCTGGAAGAGCGGCAGCTGGTCCACACAGGGCGTTCAAGTCATTTCTCAAACTGACTTTGACGCGCTGCCATCAGCGGCCAATGTCGTCGCTCGAGCCGGTGTCAATTTAGTGAAGTTTGATAACAGCGCGCGGGTTTATGCCGTGGCTCCGGGCGGGGTTTTGAGTTTGCTTCCGTCTTCGGCCATTGCTTCAACCCTGTATGGTTCAACTTGGACAACCAAGGTGGTCACCATTCAGAGCTCGTTTGAGAACGATTACAGCAAAACCGGCACCGAGCTGGCCGCTTCTTCAGTGTTGCCAAATGGCAGTTTGATTAAGTACACAGGCAGCGCTGACATCTATTACATTGATGGTGGCCAAAAGAGAGCCATTTCCGGCGATGCTTTTGTGGCTAATAAATTCAAGGACAGCGCGGTTATTACGGTTGCCACTTCTATGACCTTTACCACCGGCTCATCCGTTACCGGCCAGGAATCAGCGCTAACGACCATTGCTGGTACGGGCGCAGTCGCGCCAGTCGCTTCCACCGGCACCTTGACTGTGGCTTTAGCCAGCGATACGCCAGCCGCGGGTATTGCCGTGGGCAGTGCAATTAGAGTGCCTTTCACGACCGTTTCTTTCACGGCTTCCAGCGATGGCGATATCACGATTGACAAAATGACCGTTGAAAGAAAGGGCGCGGCGGTTGACGCTAATTTTTCTACCCTCACTTTAATTGACGCGGCCACCAATGTTAAGATTGGCGTCGGTCAGTCACTGAATTCCCTCTCACAAGCGAGTTTCCTGGATGATATTGTGGTCAAAGCCGGCACCACCAAGAAGATTATCTTGGCTGGTAATATGGCGGCCGGCACGGCCGGTCAAATTCCTCAATTGGCCTTGTCGGCCATTGTGCTTAAGGGCACGGCCACGGTTTCCGGCACCTTGCCCATTACGGGCAATGCCATGACCGTTACCTCCTTGGCCATTGGCACTCCAGCCGTTGTCAGGGGCGTTTATCAGGTGTCCACTTCCACGGATATTAAAGTTGGCACCGTGGCCCAGATTGTCGGCGCTTTCAAAATCAGCGCGGATTCGGTTGAAGGCCAACGGGTCAAGCAGATTAAATTCTATAATGCCGGCACATCCGCTTTAGACACGGATATCGGCAACTATAAATTATTGGTTGATAACGTCACGCCGGTCACGGCCGTCTTTACCAAGGATGGCAAATATCTGACCGCGGAATTCTCGGCCAATTCGGTTTTAATTGAAAAAGGCAAGAGCAAAGAATTTGTCTTGAAAGCCGATGTTTTAAGCGGTTCCACCAGGACAATTATTCTTAGCATTTACCGCACCGATGATGTGGTGGCTTCGGGCGACACTTTCGGCTATATGAAGACCCCGACCTATTCCAGTACCGGCTCAAGCGCGGGCAATCCGGTTATGGCCAATGACCAATTGACCATTTCCGTCGGCACTTTGAGAATTGAGTCCAGCAGTGTGGTGGCGGCGCAAGATATTTCTTATGGCGACGCCCAGACCCTGGGTTCATTTAATTTAGTGGTTGCCGGCGAAACCGTCTCAATTACGGCCCTGACTTTGGCCGTGAGTTCTACGACGGCTAATATTGATAACGTAAAATTGATTGATAAAGACGGTGCGACCTTATGGGGTCCGAATGACGCATCTTCCGGCAGTGTGGCTTATACGGCCACCGTGCAATTGCCCGTGGGCAGTAATTTAGTCAAAGTGGTGGCCGATATAGAGAGTACGGGCGATGGTTCGTATTGGGCCAGCAATGAAACCTTCTATTTCAGTATTACCGGCTCAACCATCACCGCGACCGGCATGACCACCAATGATAGCATTACGGCTAGTCCGACTGGCGTGATTAGCGCCAGCACCATGACCTTTAAGCCGGCCAAACTAACCATTACGGCCAATTCTTTGCCCACCGCCGGCAATGTTTCTCTGGGCGCCAAGAAAGCCCTTTATGGCTCTTGGGCGTTTTCCACTTCCGGTTCGGGTGAGAATGTCAAGATTAGCGCTATTACTCTGGCTAATGAGACGGCCACGACTACCAACTTGGACAGCGTGACCCTTTATGATGTCACCAACAAGACCAACTGTACGACCAAGTATCCGAACGCCACTTTAGATAGTTATGGCTGTCTATTGGCGGTCAAAGACGGTTATGATGGCACGACTACTTGGACTTTGTCCGACCCGATTATTATCACCAAGAACACAACCATCAGCTTGGAACTGCGAGCCGATGTCAGGTCCACGGCCGCCACCTATCAGAACCACGCCGACGGATTTGTGATCAGAAATGACGGCACTGTGGTTCCCGTAACCGCGACTGGTGTTTTAACCAGCAACACGGTTACCCCGACCGGCAGCGCTTATAACCCCGCCAGTAACAGCGCCGTTAAGATTACGATTGCCGGCGCCGGCAGTTTGACCATGGTCAACAGCGCTTCGGCGCCAGCGACAAGAATTGTGGCTGAAGGTCAAACCTATGAAATCGGCCGAATCAAAGTTACGGCGACCAACGAGGCCCTGAATGTTTCTGATTTGTCTGTTTGCGTGGGCACGGGTGCGGCCGATAGCGCGGGCGTAGGCGATAGGGGCGATATCAGCAATGTCAAGGTCTACAAGTCAACTGCTTTGACCACCCCGATTATTGACGCCTCTCTCGGCGCTGACTGTGAGTCCTTCTCCTTACCGCAGGATTCATTGCAGATTCCAACCGGTTCGGCCGGCGTGGAATTAGTCATCAAGGCCACCATGGCCAAAGTTGACAATGCCAGCATTGACGAAACCGGTTTGGCCAACGTTTCCGTGGCTTTGGGCATTGGCGGTACCGATGGCATTACGGCTAAGGGCGTAAGCTCGGGCTTAACCGTCACTTCCGAAACCATCACCTCCAATACCAGCACGGCCGTTATTCTGCACAAGGGCTATCCATCAGTCAGCATCGTCACTCCGGCCACCAGATTGTTTGCTTCCGGCGTGGTGATGTATGACTTAACCATCAGCAATCCAACCAGCGAGCCAATTGCGATTTACCGCTTAAGCTTTATTAGCACCACCTCAACTGATGCGAATATAAAGCTGACGACCGCCGGCTTACAAGCCAAGAGAAGCGACTGGTCTTCATTCAAGCAGATTGCGGCTGATGTTGCCTGGGCTGACCAAGATGGTAATGCTGATGCGTATTTTTCCTTTGTCTTGTATAATCCGGACAGCGTTACGGCCACCAAGACAGAACTGCGCTTAGGCGCGGGTCAATCGGCTCAATTCCAGCTTATCGGCCGAACCATTGATGGCCTTGACGCCACTTTGGACGGCTCTATCCAGATTAGATTGTTAGGCGATACCGCCTCAACGACTTTGGATAGCGGCAGTTATTCAACTGGCGCGAAAGCCGATTTCTTCGTCGCTAACTTCCAGGGCAACTTTGTCTGGTCTGATCTCTGGACTGATGACGGTCCAAACGCCACCAATACCACCGAATGGTATAATGGCTACTTAGTCAACGGTCTGCAGGCCTCATCTACGGTCTACAGTATTCCTGAATAAGCAATTTCGTTAGCTTTGATAGAAGCTGAACAATCAATCCCCCCACTTTTGTACAAAAGTGGGGGGTTGATTTTTATTTGGGTTTTGTTTAAAATATAGGTAGTAAATCACTGATGCGGGATTTTGGAATATTAAATTCTGCCCGGTGAGTTTAGAAGTTGAAAATTTTGAATTTTGAATTTTGAAATAATTTTGAATTAAATTCGAAATTAAATCATTAAAACATTATTTCAAAATTGAAAATTGTAAAATTCAAAATTAATTTAAATTATGTCAAAAAAGAAAATTATCGCCATTATAATAATTATTTTGATTATAATTTTGGGAGCGGCCACTATATTTTATTTTTGGCCAAAAGATAATTCAGAAAACCGTAATCAGGCCAAGGCCGGTTTTACCCTAAACGGGCCCATTGATTATGAAAAATACCAAAAGGCGGGCTTAAGTCAGGATAAGGTGGATATTCTTTTCAATAAAATGCGCGATTTAGACAATAAAATCCAAAAGGCGCCCGATTATATCGCCATGTTGTCTTACGCGGGGTTTTTGAAAATTTTACAAGAAAACGAGGAATCGCTTAAGGCCCTTGAAAGGGCGAGAGATAAATTTCCCAATTTCGGCCCGGCTTACGCGGAAATTGCCGACCTGTATATTTATCCGTTTGGCCGATATGACGAAGCGGTTGACTTGTTAAAAACCGCGATTAAAAAATCGCCTTACCGCTCGGATTATTATCGCTGGCTGGCGGATTTGTATATTGCCAAATTTCCCGACAAGAAATCAGAAATTGAGCCGCTAATGTTGAGCGGCGCTAAGGAAACGCCGGAAAACGCGACGGCTTTTTATAATTATTTAATTTCTTATTTTGAGCGCGAAGGTGATTTAAAAAAAGCGAT
>CAYIRS010000033.1:1988-6773 GCA_964365895.1 uncultured Gammaproteobacteria bacterium | reverse complement strand
GGTTTTCCGGGCAATCACGCGGTGGTCTTGGCTAAATTTTTAACCAAAAAGCCGATTATTTTTGACGCTTTTCTGTCTTTTTACGATTCTATGGTTTTTGACCGGCAGGTCTGCCGCCCCAATGGCCTCAAGGCCAAATATTTCTGGCTGCTTGATTGGTTGCCCTGCCAATTAGCCGATAAAATTTTATTGGATACCAATGCTCATATAAATTATTTTATAAAAACATTTAAGATTAAACGCGCTAAATTTTATCGCGTGCCGGTTGGCACCGAGGAATTATTTTTCTATCCGGAAGATTCAGCAAAAATCACCGATTCATTTTTGGTTCATTTTCATGGTTATTTTTTGCCCTTGCACGGCATAGAATATATCATTCGGGCGGCTAAAATTTTAGAAAAAGAAAACATCAGATTTAATATAATCGGACGAGGCAAAAAATATGAAGCCGTAATCAAGCTGGTGGGCGAATTAAAATTGAATAATGTTAATTTTATCAACCCAGTGCCCTATGAAAAATTAAGGCCATATATTAATCAAGCGGATCTTTGCCTCGGCATCTTTGGCCATACGGCAAAAACTAAAATGGTTGTCCCTAATAAAATATACGAATATTTGGCCTGCCAGAAGCCGATTATTACGGCTGATACGCCGGCGATCGGAGAATTTTTTAAAAACGGCGATGAATTGATTTTGTGCCGGCCGGCCGACAGCGATGATCTGGCTCAAAAAATTTTGGCCTTAAAAAATAATCCGGCTTTGCGCGAAAAAATAGCCGTAAATGGCTTTAATTTATATCAAAAAAAATTCCGCTCGCAGATTATCGCCGCCGACCTAATAAATATAATATGGCCGACTCAGTAAAAAAATATTATAACCAGGTTTCAGATTATGGCATGAATAGCTTGCGCCGCAAAAAAATCCTGTCTTTAGCGGGAGATAAAGTCGCTCAAGCCGGCGTGAGAATTCTTGATCTCGGTTGCGCCAGCGGTTATTTAGCCAAGGAATTGAAGCGAAGCGATAATTTTGTTGCCGGCCTTGATATTTCCGAAAAATACGCCGGCGAGCTCAAAGAGCAATTGGATTTTTTTGCCGTAATGAATGCGGAGAATGACGAGTGGCCGATGGAATTTTTGGACCATAAATTTAATTTGATAATTGTGGCCGAGGTCTTGGAGCATTTGTTTGATCAGCCGGGATTTTTGGACAAATTAAAGACCATTTTAAAACCGGATGGGGAAATTATCATCAGCACTCCGAATCTTCTGCTGTGGAATAATCGGATCAGAATGCTTTTTGGCCAATACGGCGAAAAAGAATATTTTTATGATTATGGCCACATCCATCTTTTAAGTTATGATGGCCTGAAAAAATTAATTAGCCGAGCGGGATATAAAATTACGGTTGAAGATAATATTTGGTATCCGAATAATTTAGAAAGATGGTTAGATTATCTGCCGCCAAATTTATTTGTTTTCCAATCAATTTTTAAAATAAAAAATAATTCCACCTTGGAAACACCACTAGAGCAATCCATAAATAAAAACAGTATGAGCAAATTTTCCAATCCAGATGATATTGTTTTAATCTTGCCGCCAAAAAGGTTTAAAGAGCATCGTTATTCTTTGGGGATTATGTATATTTCCGGTTATTTGCGCGACCATGGTTATGATAATACGATTTTGGAGAGTAAAATTTTAGGCGGCAAGGATTATATTTATGATCGGCCCAAGGCCCAGCAGGAAATTATTGAAACAACCATAAAATTACAGCCAAAAATTATCGGTTTTACCGCCACCACCATAGAAATGAGTGAAGTAATTTGGCTCAATCGCGAAATTAGAAAACAAATCAACGTTTATTCCATTATCGGCGGCTCTCATGTGACGGCGGCGCCAGAGGAAATTTTGCGGTCCGGTTTCGACGTGGCGGTTATCGGCGAGGGCGAATTAACCACCTTGGAACTGATTAAAGAATTAGAAAAAGATCAGCCCGACCTGTCTAAAATAAAAGGCATTGCTTGGCTCAATAAAGAAACCGGCCAAGTAGTCATTAATGAGCCGCGGGAATTAATTGATATTTCCGATATTTCTATGCCGGCTTATGATAAGATCAATATGGAATACCACGCGAGGGTATGGGACGATGTTTTACGCGGCATACCGATTAAAGCGGTGATGGTAATGGCTTCGCGCGGCTGTCCTTATGATTGCACTTTTTGCGCCTGTAATCGTGTCTTTGGCCGGGCGGTGCGCTATCGCAGTTTGGAAAGCGTCAAAAAAGAAATTATTAATTTGCGAGATAATTATGGCGTGGAAGGAATTTGGTTTGCCGATGATACAATGACCGTGAGCTACGACCATGTCCAAAAAATTTGCGGCATTATGAAAGGACTGGGCATGTATTGGGGGGCGCAATCGCGCGTTGATTTAACCGATGAAAAGGTGGTCAAATTAATGAGAAAAAGCGGATGTCTTCAACTTGATTTTGGTTTGGAATCCGGCAATCAGAGGGTCTTGGACGAAATTATTCATAAGCGGACTAAATTGGCCGATGCGGAGCGGGCTTTTGAGTTGTGCCGTAAATACGATATTAGAACGGAAGCCAGTTTTATGATCGGTTTGCCCGGAGAGACAAAAAAAGAAATGGAAGACACTTTTGCTTTTGCTCAGAAAATAAAAGCCAGCCATTATTCTTTCAGTATTTTTACGCCATTGCCCGGCACCAGCTTATATGACGATTACTATAAAGATGGTTTTACCTTGGCGGATTATCAGGAAATTAATTTTCACAAGACAAAAGATAAATTCAATAAATCAGAGGTTAAGGATATTGAATATTGGTTCGGTATTTGGCGGAAAGTATTGTTTGAGGGCGTTAAAAAGCGCGGTCTGGCCCATTCTTTTACAATTTTTAAAATTTGGCTTGAATTGGGCAACAAAGGAGAAAGGATTGTGTTTATTGCCTTTAAATTGCGTCGCGCCGCGAGATACGCACTAAATAAAATCGGTTTTAAATTTTTTATAAATTAATTATGAAAATTATTTATATTGCCAATGCGCGCTTGCCGACCGAAAAAGCGCACGGCTACCAGATTATAAAAATGAGCGAGGCCTTTGCTGAGCTTGGCGCTGATTTGACTTTGGTCTATCCTTCGCGCGCGGGCCGCCAAATCGGCGGCGCCAATCCGCAAGAGTATTATGGGGTCAAACCCAATTTTTTTTTAGAGTGTCTTAGGACCCCGGACCCGCATTGGCTAATGGGATTATCCGGCGGGATTTACATTAAATTGCAATCTCTGTTTTTTATTTTTTGCCTGTTTTTTTATCTGCTGGGAAAAAGGGGAGAGCAGGAAATTATTTTTTACACACGCGACAGCTATCTTTTGCCGCTTTTGCGATTTTTTCCCCAACGAGTGGTTTTGGAAATACACGATTTTCCCCGCCATTATAATTTTTATTTGCGGTATTGGCGGCGTCTGTTTGGTCTGGTGGCGATTACGGCCGGCCTCAAAGACCGATTAGTCGCCGCAGGACTGGACGGCAAAAAGATTTTGGTGGCGCCGGACGCGGTGGATTTGAAAGAATTTGAAAGTTTGACCCAAACAAAGACCGAATTAAGGAGTGAACTCAGCTTGCCGCTTGATAAAAATCTGATTATTTATTCCGGTCATCTTTATAAGTGGAAAGGCGCGCAGATTTTAGCCGAGGCCGCCCGGTATTTGTCGGAAAAAGAACGGCTGGTATTTATCGGCGGTACCGACCGGGATATTATTCGGTTTCAAGAAAAAAACCAGGCGTCGGCTCAAATTATGATTTTGGGTCGAAAGCCGAGAAAATTAATTCCGGCTTATTTGAGGGCCGCGGATGTTTTGGTTTTACCCAATTCGGCTAAGCCAGCGATATCTCGGCTTTACACCTCGCCTATTAAACTTTTTGAATATATGGCGGCCAATAAGCCGATTGTGGCTTCTGATATTCCCAGCATTCGCGAGATATTAAATGAAAACAACGCCATATTTTTTAAGGCAGATGACCCGGTGGATTTGGCGGATAAAATTAAAATGGCCTTAAAGAATAATAACTTGGCCCAGGCAAAAGCCGAGCAGGCCCATCGGGATGTTTTAAATTATACTTGGCATAAACGCGTCCAAAAAATCATTGACGGCCTGCTTTAATTCCCCACAACTTAAATTTATGTTAAAATGTAAATTAGCTGATTATTAATCCTTATTATTAAATATGCTAAATCGGCATCGCTTCGCTCTGCTGGCGGCGGTAATTATCGGGTTTTTGTATTTAACGCCCCAGTTGTTTTTTATTTTTTTTCTGGGCGATAAATTTCAAGGTGTTTATCGCGAGATTAATGATGACGAGCGTTATTATATGGCTAGGGCCCGGGATATTGTTGACGGGCACTACCTTTTAAGCAATCCTTATTTTATTGAACATAAATCGGGTGAGCCGATGCAGGTGTTTTTGTCCGATTTGCTGGCCGCTTTGCCGGCCAGAATTTTTCATTTCGACGTCTACCCCCTGTATTTATTTTATGATTTTCTTTGGCCGGCGGTTTTGTTTTTTTTGACGTATTTTATTTTTTATCGGCTGATTAAAAATAAATTCTGGTCTATTTTTTTCAGCTTGTTTATTTTTTTAATCAAATATTTTTTTGTTTTTAACCGCCCCATTAATCCGCAATTTGTTTTTGTTTTCGCCTTGACTTTGATTTTGCTGCTGCTGCTGATTTTAACGGCCGAAAAAAAAGCCGGCCCCAAAAGGGCTGATT
>CAYIRS010000033.1:0-1888 GCA_964365895.1 uncultured Gammaproteobacteria bacterium | reverse complement strand
TATAAAAAAGATTTTTATTTTTTTAAAAAGATTTTGAGTGTCGGCTTAATCGGTTTGGTTGTTGGCGCCCCGTATTTTTATCAGTTTTGGCAATCCAGTAAATCCGATTTTTTTCTGGAAACCCTGCAGAGAATCGGCCTGCTTAATACCCGTCTTCCGTCTGGCCTTGAAACCACGGCTATGGCGCTGTTGGTGATGATTTTATTTGTTTTTTACTGGCGCTTTAAGCGCCGGAGAGAGGGCGGGATTCCCTCGGTGGAAGCTTTTCTTTTTATCGGAGCGGCCTCGGCCGCGATTAGCATGAATCAGCATGTTATTACCGGCCGGAACGCGCTTTCCGCCAGTCATTATGATTTAATTTCCTATTTTTTTATTGTTTTTGCTTTGGTTTATCTGGTCTGGCAGATTAAAAAAATTGTCCGTTTTTTGGATTTTAAATTTATTAAGGCCGTTTTTTTATTGGTCCTAGTCGGTTTTTTCATCCCCATTATCGCCAAGGGTTTTGCATTTGATTATTCCGGCGGGGTTAATCAGCAGAGATTCGGCCCGCTGTTTGTTTGGCTTAATGAAAATACGGCAAAAGATTCCGTGGTGATGGCCGATGCCGAGTTAAGTTCATTAATACCTTCATACGCGCACAATAATATTTTTTTTGATTTCGGGGGCGTCTTATTTTTTATCAGCGACCAAGAGGCATTAGACCGGTTTGTCGTCAATAATTTTTGGCAAAAAGATTTTAATGAGGAATTTGTCAAGACGAACTTCAGGTCGGTTTATGGGTATCAATATAATGCTCAAGGAGGGCGAGCCAGGCAAAAAAACAAGCTTAAAAAAATATTCGGTTGGGCGGGCCAGGATTTGGAGAAAATATATTATCCGCCGGAAAAAGTAGAGTCGGTTTTAAATCATTATCAAGATTGGCGCCGGAAAGATTGGCCGGAGGCCTTTAAGAATTACCAGATTGATTATTTGGTTATTAATGAATTGTCCGACTCCGATTGGGCGCCCGATCCTCAAAAATTCCGTTTTTTACGGTTAGTTAAGGAGATTAATCAGATAAAAATATACCAAGTCAACTTAACGCCATAGTATTAATTTATTTTTAAATGTTTAAATTCATTAAAAACAATTATCCCTTGATTTTCATCATTATTTTGGGCCTGTTTTTAAGATTTTGGGGCGTCTTTTTTGATTGGCCGTTAAGCTCCTCGGTGGGCGATGAAATTAAAATTATTTCCGGTAGCTTAAAAATGTTAAGCGATTTTAATTTTTTACCCCACTCAAATTACGGCACCTATTTTCCTTTAATGTATTACCTTTATTTGCCGGGAATTATTGCCTATGCCGCGTTTTTATTTGTTTCGGGACAGGCGTATGGCATTTTGGACATAAAAAATTCGGTTATTCTGGATTTGGGCAACTGGCTGATGATCGCCCGCTTTATTTCAGTTTTGCTTGGCGTCGGTTCTGTTTATCTTATCTATTTAATCAGTAAAAAAATATTCAATAATAAAGCCATATCTTATTGCGCGGCTTTATTTTTAGCTTTAAGTCCCTTTAATGTTGTGCTTAGTCATTTTGGGCGGCCTTGGGGCCCGCAGGTTTTTTTTATGCTTTTGGCTCTTTATTTTTTTATTCGTTTTTGGCAAATTCCCGCTCGACCGCCATCCATCAAGATTATTTTTTTTACCGCCGTTTTAATTTTGTCCTCTTTTGCCGTTAATATTGTCGGGGCTTTGGCTTATCCGCTGTGGCTGTTGGTCGTATTTGTTTACTATTGCGAACTTAAATGGCGGAGATTTTTTGTTTTTTTGAAAAGTCGCCAGTCAATATTATCGCACCTGTTTCTAATTATCGGCGTGGTAATAATTTTTTGGATTTCAGCGAT
>CAYIRS010000032.1:5306-6814 GCA_964365895.1 uncultured Gammaproteobacteria bacterium | reverse complement strand
AGGATTTTTTCGAGCGAAAAACAAGCGATTCGCCATTTTTGTTGTCTTATGGAGTACGGTTTCATAATGTGATGTCCATAGCTCTTTCATCTGAATTGAATTTTATCATTTATCACGGCCACAATCAAGTAGGGACAGGGTCTCTCTGGCGGTTTCTGCCCAAGAAAATGTTTCCGCCCGCTTCAATCCCTTTTCCCTTAATAATTTTCTGTATTCCTCACGGCTTAAAATAAGACCTATTTTATCGGCAATCTCGGCTGGCTGGCGCGGGTCAACAAACACGGCCGCCTCGCCGGCCACTTCCTTGTGCGGTTCTAAATCAGAGGCAATAACCGGCGTACCACAAGCCAGGGCTTGGACAATCGGCAGGCCAAAACCCTCATACAAAGTCGGAAATAAAAACACTTCGGCTAAATTGATAATCACCGGTAGATCCTCTTCCGGCACATAACCCGGCCGGATAATTTTTTCGCCCAGCCCCGAATCACTGATTAATTGTTTTATGGCTTCGGACTCATTGCCGGCCTGGCCGATTAAAACCAAATTTAATTCCGGATATTTAGCGGCGGCCAAAATAAATGATTTGATAATATTAATAATATTTTTTTTGCGTTCCAGCCGGCCGATAAAAAGCAAATACGGCTTTTTAATTTTATATTTATCTAAAATTTCTATATTTGGCTGATCAATTTTTTTATATTTATCTTTATTATAGCCCAAATAGGTTACGGTTATTTTATTCGGGTCAACGCCATATAATTCAACAATTTCCCGTTTAGAAAATTCGGAAACCGTGATAATAACATCGGCTCGTTTTTTGATTTTCCGCATCGTCAAATCATGGTACCAGAATTGAATTTTTTTATAGAGGGCGGGAAACCGCTTAAAGCCGACATCATGGACCGTAATAACGACTTTGATTTTTTTCGGTATGGGCAAAAAAGGAATCGTATGGGCGGAAACATATAAGACATCCGGCGGATTAATGATTAATTCCCACCAAAGCCGTATCTGGGTCCATAAATATTTTGGCGGCCAATTTAAATCTTTCTCCTGCCAGCCCGCTGGCATAATTTCTAATCCGTCTTTTAATTTTTCGTTGGTATATAAAATGACCCGGACTTCGTTGCCGATAATTTTTTTTAATTCTTCAATTACATAATAAGAATACCATTCTACACCGGTGCGATTTTGTTTATTGGCGCGGGAAGCGTCTATACCTATGAGCATATGAGCATAATTTTCAATTTTCAATTTACAATTTTCAATCAATGTCTCAATGAATCAATTTTCAAATTATTTGAATCATTGAAAATTGAAAATTCATTGTAAATTGAGAATTGATAATTGAAAATTTATTTAGCGACAATTTTATTTAGTCGCGAGTATACTGCGTTTATAGCTTTCCAAATTTTCCAGAGCAATGCCCGTGCCCTTGGCCACGCAAAAAAGCGCGTCATCCGCCACATAAGCCGATAAGCCGGTCGCCCGATTAACCAATTTGTCTA
>CAYIRS010000032.1:0-5206 GCA_964365895.1 uncultured Gammaproteobacteria bacterium | reverse complement strand
GCGTCATCCGCCACATAAGCCGATAAGCCGGTCGCCCGATTAACCAATTTGTCTATATTCCTTAACAAGCTTGAACCGCCCGCCATAACCACGCCTTTGTCAATCACATCCGCGGATAATTCCGGCGGCGTTTTATACAGCACATTTTTTACGGCCTGAATAATACCGTCCAATTCCGTCTGAATGGCGTCCGTAACATCATCGGAAGACACGGTAATGGTTTTGGGCAGGCCCGTAATCATATCCCGGCCGCGCACATCCATAAATAATCTTTCATCTATAAACAAAGCCGAGCCGATATTGATTTTAATATCCTCGGCCGTCCTCTCGCCGATGGCTAAATTATATTTTCTTCTAATATGCTCGGCAATCGCCAGGTCAAATTTATTGCCGCCAATTCTGACGGAATTGGCCGCGACAATGCCGCCCAATGAGATCACGGCTATTTCCGTGGTGCCGCCGCCAATATCAATAATCATATGGCCAGACGCCGAGCCAATGGGTATATTGGCGCCAATCGCCGCCACAATCGGCTCCTTGATGATATAGGCGGCTTTGGCGCCGGCCGCGATTGTGGCATCAACCACGGCGCGCCTTTCGGTGGAAGTAATTCCCGCCGGCACCGCGACCATAACCTCGGGCCTAAACAACCGCACGCCGCCCAGCGCTTTATTGATAAAATATCTCAACATGGCTTCAGTCGTCTTATAATCGGCAATAACCCCGTCTTTCAACGGCCTCAGGGCAATAATCGTATCCGGCGTCCGGCCAAGCATTTCCTTGGCTTCGGCGCCGACGGCAATAATTTTTCTATCAATAGTAGAAATCGCCACCACTGATGGCTCATTAATCACCACGCCTTTTTTGGGCACATACACCAAAATATTGGTTGTGCCCAAATCAATGCCAATCTTCTTTAAAAACATATTTAAAAATAGTTAAAATTTTAATCTGATTTCCCTATCAACCGACAAATCCGTCTTCCACTCAATTGACTTGCCCGCAAATTTTGTCGGCGAATTTTCCGTATTATAAGCGGAAATATACTTATTGAAGTTTAAATTAATTTTCAAATTATGTCCAATGGTTCCCGGCTGCTTCTGAACAATAAATGTATACAGCCCCCGCTGATACTCTTTCTTAATATTATCCGGCAACCTATATTCTAACACCAAGGTCTTATTATCGCCGGGGTCAACCGTCAAAAAAGTGGCAAAATATTTTTTGCCCAAATCAGCCTGGGCCTCTAAATTTTTTGCTAAGTCCAAATTTATAATCTGATCCTGATGCTGAATATATCCCTTTAAAAACCAAGTCCCGGCCGGCGCGTAAACCCTCACATAAGTCCGATAATTGGTAATGAGACCGGGTGTATGTTTGCCTTGATGATTATAATTTATGGTCACGCGCCCAATCAAATCACCGTCTTTATTTTCCGCCACTTCGTAGCCAATGGCTTTTTCCATAACTTGGTCGGTCTTAAGGGCGGCAAAATTGCTGTCAACCACCATTAAATAGTCGCCCTCGGTTGATCTAACCTCGCCGGACCAGTTCTTTTCCGTAAAATATTTCTGCAAATCCGGATTTATAAGATAAACTAAAATATTTTTTTGGTCAATATTTTTCTTAAATGCCAGCCATAATTTTGCCAGATCCTCGGACGGCAATTTATGGATATTATCAATCAAAATTTTGGTTAAAGACCCGATAATCGCTTTTCGGTTGGTTTCGCTGATACCACGCTTTTTATAATCCTGCTCCACAAAATTTTCCAAGACATTGGCAAAGTCCTGGTGGGCAAAATTAACGCCATCGGCCATAACCGGCCCCATCACTTCTAATAAATTAGAAATGAAATCCGGCGTAATGGCGATCACGCCATCTAGGCGCTGGGGCGGCAAACCAGCATTTTTTCTCTCTTCATTAAAAAACCATAAAATCTTTTTGGCGGAAGTCGGCCAATCCGGCGACCAATTAGCGTCTCTCATAAACCAATTTTTCTGTTTGTTGTATATGAGCATTGGCAGCGGCGCCGGCGCCTCAAGCTTGCCTTCAGAAAATTTATCCAAATTATAAATATCATCCGTAAATATATTTTCAATCTCGCCGTCCTTGACCGTAATTAAGCCATAACTGCCGATAAAGCCGCCCGTCGGCCTTATTTCCATATTATTTTGAAAGATAAAAAGATAAATTTTTTCCCGCTCATAGCCCAAAAGTTCGGGCAAATTGCTGGCGATGGGCAAAACGGTTTCCGTGTTATCAACCGCCTGTCTCAATAACTGGTCAAAAGATAATACCCTTTCTTTTAAAGGACGCCACAAATTATTCGTGTTTACTTCTATAAGCTGTTGTTTGGCCGCTTCAACTGAATTTTCTACCGCAAAAAATATTTGCCGATTTTCACTTATTGATTTTAATAATTCTTTTTTTTGTTCGGGCTCGCTGAAACCCAGACCTAAATTTTTGCCTTTAAAATTTTGAGTAATATCTCCCAGCAAACCAAAAATCTTGCCATAACCGGATAGTAAGTCAGAAGTCGCGGACAACAGCTTATCGGCGGAATCGGCGGTTCGGCCAATGGACGGCCAATATAATATCAGACCCAATTTTTTTAAATCAGACCTGATATTTTTAATATCATTATCGGTTTTTATGAGCGACTCGTTTAATTTGTCCCAATTATTATTGGCTAAGGCATCTTTGGCCTGACTGACGTTTTTTTCTAAGGCCGATATTTGTTGAGCCAAAATCGGCCCATAAATTATTAGCGGCAAAGCCGCGACCCAGAATAATATTAAAAATATAACTAAAAAAACCACCGCCAACCCGTACCAATTAAACTTCGGTTTTTTTAATGGGCGGTGATTAAGAGGTGGTGGTAAAATTATTTTATCTTTGGTTCCTCTTTTTTTAAAAAACATTTTAGAGAGATTATGAGATGGTTACAAAACTATTTTTTTAAATACTTAAACCAGTCCGCAATATGAATCCAAAAAATCTTTGAGAAAATGCCGCTTTGCGCCGACTCCCTTTTATGATAATGGACAATATCGGTCTCGGCATAATAATAAACTTTATAACTTACGGCTTTAAATTTCTGGCACCAAGCCACATCGCCAAAGTATAAAAACAAACTCTCGTCCATTAATCCGACTTTTTCTATAGCCGCCCTTCTAATCATCATAAAAGCGCCCAAAATCCAATCCACTTCCCTGGTGATTTGATGGTCAAAATCAGTCATTAAATACTTATCAATTTCTTTTTTGGCAAAAGGCAGTTTTCCTAAAATAGTACGGCGGTATATAGGCACCATCGGTCCCGGAAACCGCATACAAGACATTTGAATTGAGCCATCGGGATTTTTTAACTTTGGCCCCACCAAGGCCGCTTCCGGATGTTCCTCCATAAATCGGTAAATTTTATCAATAGAATTATCTTTAACCGCGATATCCGTGTTGGAAATCAAAATATATTTGCCCGTTGAATTCCTAATCCCTAAATTATTGCCTTTATGAAAACCAAGATTTTTATCAGAGGCGATTAATTTTACCTTGGGAAATTTTTCCTTCACCAGCTCCACCGAACCATCTTGCGAATTGTTATCCACCACAATTACTTCATAATCCACGGCTGGCGGATACATAAAAATGCCCCTCAAACACTGCTTGAGAAGGCCGCGGGTTTTATAATTATTTATAATGATTGATATTTCCATTATTTAAACTTACAATGCCTTAACTTATCATTTTTTTTAATAACCGTCAAGGATTAAAACAAAAAATAAAAAGTTTGAAAGTTAAAAGTTAAAAAGTTCATAAAGTCAGGGAAGGATACTTTCAACTTTATAACTTTATAAACTTAATTAATCCACTTTCTTATATAGTTAACATTCACTTTCGCTCGGCTTAAAATCAATTTCCTTTTTCTAAGCATTTTTGGCATTAAAATAAAAATGTCTCCCCAAACCCGCAAATTTGACCATTCAAAAATTAGAGTATAGATAAATTTCTTCAATTCATACCAAAATATTTGCGGCAGATATTTTATTAAATTGGCCTTAAATTCATTTTTTATCAGAACAAAAAAATGGTTGCGGTAAGAATAGTATTTGGAAAATTTTGATTGATTTCTTTTGCTTTCCATTATTTTCCGTATTCCCTTTCGTTCCGAACCAGCCATTGTCCTAACATGATAAGCCGTGGCCTCGGGAACCAGCAGTGACTTCCAGCCATTGAGTTGCAGGCGCCACGCCAAATCAACATCCTCTTTGTAGCAGAAAAAATCCTCATCAAAATACTCTCCTTGCGGGTGGTCTTGAGTTTTAACCAAGCAATCTTCAAGCGCCCGCCTATTATAAAGGACAAGCGCCCCGGAATGGCTGAAGACCTCTTGCTCATTGATAAATTTATCCAATAACTCCCCCGCTCCCAATTCCACAACCCGATGGCTTTTAAATATTTTCAACCCGCACGAATCAATAATATCCGTTTTTTCAATATCATTAATTTCTTTATTAATAATCTTCATTTTTAAAACTTTACCGCCAAGTGTGCCAAATTTTTCATTGACGGGCTCGCCTCGCGGCGAAGCGGGCCGGTCGGCTTTATTCATAATGATTTCCAACCAATCCGGTTCAAGGATAATATCTGGATTACAAACTAAAATATATGGCGAATTTAATAATTTTATGCCCTGATTATGCGCCTTGGCAAAACCCAAATTTTTATTATTCTGAAAAACCGTTACCTCCGGATAATTGGCTTTTAAAAATTTCACCGCGCCATCTTGGGACTCATTATCTATGACTAAAATTTGAAAGTCCCGGTATGTTTGGTTAAAAATAGAAGTTAAGCAGTCGGGCAAAAACTTCAAGCTATTCCAGATAACGATTTGAATTGTGACACGAGGGGAAGACATTTTATGGTATAAATATGGGGTAATAATTCAATCCGCCGGCTGGCGGACAAAAATCAAAATGACGCGGTTAGACCTTTTTCTCCGTCACCCAAAATCCGAGCCGCCACTTGCCGCCAAACATCAACCGCGTCTGGGCCTCAATCGCCGGTATTGAACCAAACATCACCATAGTGATCGGAAATACCGCCCACTGGACAATCATAATGATATAATTCCAGAAACCATATCCCCGCGGCCGAGGGGGTAAAACTATTGTATACATAATCGCGTTAAAAATCAGGCCGAC
>CAYIRS010000031.1:0-6919 GCA_964365895.1 uncultured Gammaproteobacteria bacterium | reverse complement strand
GGTAGGGGGAGGTCTAAATTAGACCCCTCCCCAACCGGTCCTGGGCAGAGCTGAATGCTCCTAATGGTCGCATTCAGCTACGCTCGCCCGACAAATATGTCGGGCTTGCTCCTGCCCGTCGATTACGACCCCCTCGGTACGAGGGGAGGAGTTAAAGGGTGGCTTGGAAAGGGGAGGAAATTTTTTATTTCAAATCAATTCCCTCTATTATAACATCCTCTACCGGCCGGTCAATCGCGCCCGGGCCTTCGGTTTTTACATTTTGAATTTTATCAATAACATCCATACCCTCAATCACTTCGCCGAAATTCGTGTGCTTGCCATCAAGCCAGGGCGTGGCGTCGGCCGTCACCATAAAAAATTGGCTGCCGTTGGTGTTTGGTCCGGAATTGGCCATGGCCAGAGAACCCTTCACTAATTTATGATTATTTATCTCATCTTTAAATTCATAGCCCGGCCCGCCCGTTCCCCATTGATTTTTTAAGGAATTATCTTTGGAAAATGGATCGCCGCCTTGAATCATAAATCCTTTTATTACCCGATGGAATTTAGTGCCGTTATAAAAACCGGAAGCCGCTAATTTGATAAAATTTTCAACCGTTTTTGGCGCGTCATCAGAATAAAATTTTAAAGTGAAATTGCCGAGATTAGTTTTGATAACTGCTTGGGTAATATTTTTTAATTGTTTTTCGCTCATCGTGGAATTTTGATTATTATTTATATTATTCGGCTCGGGGGTAACCCGGTTGCTGCTTGAATTTATGTCATCTGCCGTTATTAAATTTCCATTTTTATCAAAACTGCTAACCACCCCCGGTTCGGCCTTACTGGTTTTATTGTTATCAGTTTTTAATTGGCAGCCGCTTAAAATAAGAATGGCTGGCATTAAAATAAAATAGACAGTAAAACGTTTTTTCATAAATAAATATATTATTTTTCTTCTTCTGCCATAATTATGGCCTTAACCGGGCAGATTTCGGCGCAAAGGCCGCAGCCCTTGCAGTAATCCAAATCCTTTTCATAAACAATCTTGCCGGCCCGGTTTTTCTCGCCGGTCGGAAAAAAAATTCCCTCGGGACAAACCCGTTCGCACATGGCGCAGCCAATGCATTTTTCGTGGTCAACTTCCGGATAGGTTAAAATCCGCCAATTGCCGGTTTGGACATTTTTTGAAGTGCCTGGTTTTAAGTTTATATTAATTTTCATAATTCGTTTTTGAATTTTGAATTTTGAATTTTGAAATAATGATTTAATTTTGAATTTTGAATTTGTCATTGCAAGGGAACGAAGGTAATCTGAAGTGACCGAAGCAATCTTGTATTTCTTGTTTCAAAATTTATTCATTCAAAATTATTTCAAAATTCAAAATTCAAAATTTATTTCGATAATCCATATCCCCTCCTCGCCGCCTCAATATTTTTGCGAGCGATTTCCTTATCGCTAAATTGCTCGGCAATGGCTTTTTCTACCGAAGGCAACTTAATCAATCCGCTCCGGCCCGCGAAAACTCCTAACAAGACCGTATTGATAATCGGCTGGCCAATAATTTCCTGGGCAATTTCCGTGGCTTTAACCGTAATAATTTTTATCCCGCCGCTCGCGGGCAGCGGGGCTTTAAAATCTTTGGCTGATTTTCCCGTATTGATTAAAACCACTGTTCCTTTTTTTGCTCCTAAAAACACGTCAACGCCGCCAATCAAGCTGGCATCTTGAATAATAATATAATCCGGCTCGGTAATTTGGCTGCGCAAGCGGATAAACTTATTATCAATTCGCGCGAAGGCCGTTACGGGCGCGCCCCGCCTTTCCACCCCAAAATTCGGAAAGGCCTGCGAATATTTGCCGTCATAAAAAGCGGCGGCGGCGATTAACGCCGCGGCTGTAACCGAGCCCTGGCCCCCTCGGCCGTGTATGCGAATTTCTATCATAATATTTAAAATTTTTAATTTTGTAATTTTGTAATTTTTAAATAAATAAATCAAATTTTTAATTTTTAAACCACTGCCAAGGGAATTATTTAAAAATTACAAAATTCAAAATTACTTACTCCCCATTATCTCCTTCGCTTTTGCCATAATCTGTTCCCATATTTCCGACGGGACCGCTCCCTCTACCTTTTTGCCGTTGATAAAAAAAGTGGGCGTGCCTCTGACGTCTAAATTAAAGCCGTCTTGCGCGTCTTCCATTACTTTTCCTTGAAATTTCCTTGACTTAACGCACTCATCAAATTTTTTCAAATCCACGCCCGACAGCTGGGCCGCCAACCTGACTGTTTCGGGGGTGATATTTTCTTCCGGCCGGGAAAATAACCGGTCGTGCATCTGCCAAAATTTGCCCTGCTCCTCGGCGCACAATGACGCTTCGCCAATAACCGCGGAATCATCGTTAATGACCGGATATTGCCGGTATATAAAAAGCAGGTCATTTTTATATTTATTGATAAATTCACGAATGATGGAAAATTCCTGTTTGGAATGCGTGCATTGAAAATCGGCAAATTCCACGATAACCAATGGCGCCTTCGGATTGCCGAATTGCGGACGGTCCATTTTTTCCGCCAATTGCCTTTGGGGGCTTTTCTGCGCGTTATCAAAAAATGAACGGTCAATCGCATTGATATTTTGAACAATATTTTTATTGTTTTGAATGTTTTGGACCAAGCCAAAAACCGCCGCCGCCAACAAGACAAACAAAAGAATGATTAAAAAAATCAGCGCCATAATCGCCCGGCCCCACCTTTTTTTATACCACTTTTGGGGCGCCTGATTTATATTGTAGGCCAAATTGTCAGAAGCGATTTGCGTCATATATTTATAAATAGTATAACATAAAAATTAAGTAAATAGTAATCAGTAATTAGTAATTAGTAAAAATTAAATTACCAGTTACTGATTACCGATTACTGATTACTAATTTGCGCCTTGACCTCGCGCGAGATTTGTGATACAATAAATCCAGTATATCGCTTGACCTCAATTATAACAATTTGTATTTTTATGATTATAGATATTATTCAATTAACGGCGGCCGCGGCTTTAATTGTCGCCATCTTAATGCAAAATCGCGGCACGGGCTTGGGAGCGGCTTTCGGCGGCGAAGGCAATGTGTATCGCACCAGAAGAAGCGTGGAAAAAATTCTCTTTAAGCTTACCATCGCGCTGGCCGTAATTTTTTTCTTAACCGCCTTTATCAACATCTTATATTAATTTAAAACGGCTTTATTACCGTGAGTTTTATATCTTCTTGGAGAAAAAAAATATTTGATCTTTTTTCTCCGCAAAAAAGAAAACTGAAAGAATTCCAAAAACAGCACCAATTGGACAAGCATTTGGTAAGTTCTTTGAATAAATCAAAATTACCCTCGCTCAAACAATTAAAATATCTGCCCAAGATATTGAATAAAAAAGAAAGGGGCAAATTAACGTTTGTTTTATTGATTATCGGCATCAGCGCCTTAATCCTTGTGGTAAAATTGTCCTTGATGGCGACCGTGGTCGCGCCCGCGGTTGGCGGCCAATATACCGAGGGCTTAATCGGCTCGCCCCGTTTTATCAATCCGATTCTGGCCCAAGCCAATGATGTGGATATGGATTTATCATATTTGATATTTTCCGGCCTGCTCAAATGGGACAAAAACCGGCAATTGGCGCCCGACCTGGCGAAAAGCTATGAAATTTCTTCCGACCAACTGACTTATACTTTTTATTTAAGAAATGACGTTAAATGGCATGATGGCTCGCCGTTTAAGGCCGATGATGTGATGTTTACCATCAGTTCTATCCAAGACCCATCTTTTAAAAGCCCTCTATCAAGGAGTTTTCGCGGCATCGCCATAGACAAAATTGACGACTATACCGTTAAATTCACGCTCAAAGAGCCGTTCGCGCCGTTTTTAGGCCTGCTTACGGTGGGCATTTTGCCGGAACATTTGTGGTACAATATTACGCCGGCCAACGCTGATTTAGCCGAATTGAACAAAAGACCGATCGGCACCGGGCCGTGGAAATTCAATAATCTTAAAAAAGATAAAACCGGCGTGATTAAGTCCTATACCTTAATTCAAAATTCCGATTATTACGACCGAAAACCCTACCTCCAAAAAATTATTTTTAAATTTTATGGCGACTTTGTTTCGGCGGTTGAGGCCCTAAAAAGCAAAGACACACAAAGCATCTCTTACCTGCCAAAAGAATACGCTCAGGAATTAAAAAAATATAAAAATATAAGCTATAATCAATTAGACCAGCCGCAATATACCGCCATATTTTTCAATCAGCTAAAAAATAATATCTTGAGCGCGGATTATATCAGGCAGGCCCTGGCGCTCGGGACCAATAAGCAGAAAATTGTGGCCGAAGCGTTCGGCCCGGACACGAAAATCATTGACGGGCCGACTTTGCCCGGCATTGCCACAAACCCGAATATAAAAAAATATCCTTATGACCCGCAAGCCGCCGTGGATTTATTAGAAAAAAACGGCTGGCAACTCACTGCCACCACCACGCCCGACGGCCTGACCGAACAAATAAGAAAAAAGAAGGACTGGTATTTAAACATTACCCTGACCACGGTGGACCAGCCCGAAAATGTAAAAGCGGCCGAAATCATCAAGCAATCTTGGGATCAAATTGGCTTTAAGACCACCCTAAACATCATTGATAAATCAAAAATTCTGCAGGAAATCATCAATCTGAGAGAATATGAAGCGCTTTTATTCGGCGAGAATATCGGCTCTGACCCCGACCCATTCCCCTTTTGGCACTCCTCGCAAAATGAATATCCGGGCCTGAACTTGGCGATCTTTACCGATAAAAAAGTTGATAAAATTTTGGAAGATGCCCGCAAGACCAATAACTGGGACGAGAGAAAAAAGAATTATGCGACGTTTCAGGATATTATCGCCCAGCAATTGCCCGCCATCTTTTTATATAATCCAACCTATACTTACCCTCAAGATAAATCATTAAAGGGTTTTAATCTCTTTGGCATTTCGGCGCCGGCCGACCGATTTGCCAATTTATCGGATTGGTACGTTAAAACAAAAAGGGTCTGGAAGTAAGCTTAAAGTTATAAAGTAAAAAGTTGAAAGTAAAAGGTTTAAATAAAATTGACATTAACTTTAAACTTTATAAACTTTTTACTTTTAACATCAAACTCCCCTTGCCGAAGTGGTGAAATTGGTATACACGCAGCGTTCAGAACGCTGTGGATGCAAATCCATGAGGGTTCAAGTCCCTCCTTCGGCATAAAAACATAAAAAATGCTTCAAAGGTAAGAGGATTGCATATGTGTCTCTCTGCTAAGGCAGGGACTTGAACGGGTACGAGCGAAACGAGGCCGAGAGGCCGAAGTTGAGCGACGGTCAGTCCGAGCTGGCGCAGGACTGACCGGTACCCAGGACGAGGTGAGCGAGAACGAGCCGAGTAAGTCCCTCCTTCGGCATAAAAACATAAAAAATGCTTCAAAGGTAAGAGGATTGCATATGTGTCTCTCTGCTAAGGCAGGGACTTGAACGGGTACGAGCGAAACGAGGCCGAGAGGCCGAAGTTGAGCGACGGTCAGTCCGAGCTGGCGCAGGACTGACCGGTACCCAGGACGAGGTGAGCGAGAACGAGCCGAGTAAGTCCCTCCTTCGGCATAAAAATATAAAAAATGCTTTATAAGTAGCAGATAAAAACGTTATAGATTATGAAAATCGCCTTTATTCACAGCGACAAAAAAATAAGAACTGGCGCGCAGTTTATCAATGATCTTATTGCCTGCAAATTGCGGGAAAAGGGCGTAGAGGTAAATAACTTTTATCCGCAATTTTTGCTCACTGACACTCCCGCCCACTTTAAGGGTGTCAACAATATTCTCTTTTTTTATTCTTTACTGGAAAAACGCGAAGAGATACTGCGTCACGATATTATTCAGGGAACGACCTATACACCGCTCGCGTTTCTCCGTTTTTCCAAACCAGTCGTATCGCATTTTGGCTCAACGACTATCGGTTTTTTGCGAGCCGTTCCAAAAACCAACCTTTTAGAAAACGGATGCAGTGATGTTTTTTTTCGTTTAAAACAATCAGGAGCGATTCGCGAACTTAACATAAAAACGCGCCGCCCGCTCAATGATATCGCTTCTATTGAACAGTATGCGGCGGAGCGCGCGGACTATGTTATAGCCACATCTGATATCGTAAAAAATGATCTTATAGGAGTAGGCATCGCGGCCGAAAAAATTGAAGTCATTCACAATGCGATTGAGGATTATTGGTTTGAAACACCAAACGCAAATTTGGAGAATAGCGCCACGCTTGTTTTTCTGGGCAGAATTGGAGAAGACCCATTTACCCTGAAGTTAAAAGGAGTTGACCGCCTCATTTCGCTTTTTGAGCGGTTTCCAGAAGTCGACAAATTTTCAGTGGTGATGTCGCGGAATAAAAAGCTAATACAGTGGATGAGAGACAATATTCCGAATCATTCCATCGCCGTAAATGCGGTTAAAGACGCCATTCCCGCTCTGCTTAAAAAGTATGCGGGAGGTATTGCGCTTTTAACTTCGCGCTACGAAGGATTTTCGCTAAGCTTGGTTGAAGCGATGTCACAGGGTTTGGTACCGATCAGCTTTTCTGTCGGCATCGCTCCCGAAATCATCCGCAATGAAAAAAATGGGTTTATTGTTCATACTCTCGATGAAGCTGAAGAAAAAATAAATCTTTTACTCAAAAATCCCGCCTTGCGGCATCGCCTATCCTTGAGCGCCAAAGAAACCGCGAAACAATTTAGATCCGACGCGATGATTGAAAAGATGCTTGCGTTGTACAAAAAAATTTTAGAGTAAATAATACTCTTAATACTCTCTAACCCAAAACCATGACCAAAGAAATGTTTGCCTCGACAAAAAATCCGCCTCAAAGCCCAAGCGGGCTCGCCTC
>CAYIRS010000030.1:0-6973 GCA_964365895.1 uncultured Gammaproteobacteria bacterium | reverse complement strand
ATGAAATTTCGCGACGAAAGAGTTTTGTAACCATCTCTAAAAGAAAACATCATGCGAATCACCATTAAAAAATTACTTTACTTCTCGGCGATATTTTTCATCATCACAAAAATTGCCATTACGGCCGCGATTTTTTTATATCCCAAAATTATTAGTGATGAAAATATGGATGTCAATGCCCGGGAATTAATCGATTTGACCAATCAATATCGGCAGGAACTCGGCCTTTCCGCTCTCTCCCCCAACGCCCGGCTGGCCCAGGCGGCGGTCAATAAAGCGCGCGACCTGCTGGCAAAACAATATTTTAACCACACCTCCCCCGAGGGCAAAAATTTTTCTGATTGGATAAAGGAAGTCAACTATCAATACTTTTATGTGGGCGAAAACCTGGCCATTGACTTTGACAATAACCAAAAAGTTTTTGAGGCGTGGCTGAACAGCCCGACGCATAAAGACAATATCGTTAAACCGCAATATTCTGAAATCGGCCTGGCCGCCCTGAAAGGCAAATATAAAAACCGCCCGACCATGGTGGTGGTTCAGCTTTTTGGCACGCGAATTTTGGGCGCGAATGAATCGGCTAATAGCCAGCCGGCGCCGATTAAAAATTTAGTTGATAATTATTTTTATCAGCAAAGTTTTTGGCAGAAAATCACCTCTTTGGAAAATTTGGAAAAATTAAACGGTTTAAACAATTATCTTTTAATAATCTTAGTCGGCCTCGCGCTTATTTCCTATACGCCTCAACGAAAAAAGAACCAAATCAATATTAAACAGCCGATAATCAATCGGTACCAGGCAAAAATGTTCAGGGAATGATGGCTTAAATATTTAAGCAAAAATTTAATGGCTAAATAGCCGGTTAAGGCCGAGAATAAAAATCCTAAAAATAAAGAAAGAAAATTAATCTCTGAAACCGGGCCGAGAGAAAAAATTTCCTTGAGGCCGGCGCCAAAAACAACCGGGATTGATAAGAGAAAAGAAAATTTAGCCGCGTCTTCCCGTTTTATATTGCGGCCCAAACCTGCTATAATAGTAATACCGGACCGCGAGACGCCGGGTATCAGGGCGAGCGCCTGAGCGCCGCCGATGATCAAAGAGTCCCACTTATTTATGGAACCGATGTTTCTTTGTTGGCGCGAATACTTTTCAAAAATCCAAAACAAAATGGCGCCGATTATCAGCATCGCGGCGACCGATATGGCGGAACGGAAATTAGCCACAATGAATTTTTCAAAAAAATAACCGATAACCACGGCAGGAATGGTGCCGATGACTAAAAGCCAGGCCAAGCGCTGATTAAAATCATTAGCCAAATTCCAATTGGTTAAACTGGCCAAGAAACCGCGGATAATTTGCCAGATATCTCGGTAAAAAAACCAGACCAGGGCGATGAGCGTCCCCCAATGTAAAATGACATCAAATAATAAATCGTCGGGCAGATTGAAACCAAAAATATCATGAAACAAAACCAAATGGCCGGAGCTGGAAATGGGCAAAAATTCGGCTACCCCCTGGATAATTCCGGCTAAAATTGATAATAAATATTCCATATATTATTGAGATGGTTACAAAACTATTTTCTCGCTTACTAATTTAATTTAAATATGTTCCAATTAATCATTATTCCAATTTTAGTCGGCCTCATCACCCAAGCCATTAAATTAATGGTGGACGGCAGACCGAACAATTTCGGCTGGCGGCACTTGATTAATGATTACGGCGGCATGCCCTCGGCCCATACGGCTTATGCCTCGGCGCTCACAACCATAGTCGCCCTAAGAGAGGGCTTGGACTCGGCCGCTTTTGCCATCAGCTTGATCTTAATGATTATTGTCATCCGCGACGCCATGGGCTTTCGCCGGGAGATCGGCCGCAACGCGGTTTTAACCAATAAAATCGCTAAGGAGGTTTTCAAAAATAAAAAAGTGGAATACCTTCAAGAAAGAATCGGCCACACTCTGCCGCAAATTTTAGTCGGCCTGATTATCGGTTGCGGTTTGTCGGCGGTTTTATTTTTTTTATTAATATGATAAAAATCCCACACCAAACTCTTTTATTATAATAATCCATATTGACAAAAAAGGAAATGTTCGATTCTTAAAAAGTTTAAAATCAGCACGGCTGGAAATAATTAAGCCGTGTTTAATTTTTATTTTTGACACTCATCGCAAAAATACGTTCCGCGGCCATTAAGCTTTATCCGCTTTATCGCGCCGCCGCAACGTTTGCACTTCTCGCCTTTGCGGCCGTAAACCTTTAAGTACGGGACAAAACCGCCCGGCTGGCCGTTTAATTGGACATAAGTATCGGCCGAAGTGCCTTTTTTAGAAAGGGCTAATTTCAAAATTTTTTTTATGCATTGATACAAAATTTTAACTTCCGTATCTTTTAATTTCCGAACAATTCGCGTAGGCAAAATTTTGGCGCAGAAACATGATTCATCATTATAAATATTACCAATGCCAGCAATTAGCGATTGATCCATTAGCACCATTTTAATATTTCTCTTGGGGTATTTTTTTAAAATTTCCTGAAATTTTTTTAAAGTAAATTCTTTGGTTAACGGCTCTGCACCTAATTCATCGGATATTTTGTCTATACGCGCCCGGTCAACCAGACGCATCCAGCCGAATTTTCGCAAGTCATTAAAATATAATTTTGAGCCGTCGGTAAAATTCAAAATGCCGTGGGTGAATTTATTGGGCAAATTGCTGATGCCGCCTTTTTGCGGATGGCCGCCTACCACTGATTTTTCTCTTTTCCTGGTGGTCTCCCACCCCCTCTGGCGACTTACGCCTTCTCCCCCTCGGGCAGGGGGAGAAAAAATAGGAGCGGGCTGGAAAATCAGTTGGCCCGTAAGTTTTAAATGAATAATCAAAAATTTCTTGCCCGATAATTTCAAGATCAGCATCTTGGCTCGACGGCTGATGTCAATGATTTTTTTTCCTTTTATTTTTTCTTGAAATTTTTCAATCGTAAGCGGCTTGACCATCTTCGGCCAATTTATTTCTGCTGATTTAATTTTTTTGCCCTTAACGGCCGAGGATAATTCCCGCCGCAAAGTTTCCACTTCGGGCAATTCCGGCATATTTTTTAATTATTTTAATTGAGACGGTTACAAAACTATTTTATCCCCACACCTTCCCATAACGAAGTAATTTTTAAAGTTAGATTGCTTCGTCGCCGATTACGACTCCTCGCAATGACATTTTTATGTAAATTTTTTAATTTTTTCAATATTATCAACCGCAATCCAGGCGGCCATATTGCCGAAACCGGTTTTATTAATTTCAAACGGTTTTATTTTTTCCGGATTTTTTAAAAAAATTAAAAGACAATATTTTTTGTTCTTAAATAATTCAAAAAATTCAAGCATCTTATCCTTCTCAATCCCATCATCTTGGCCATATTCGTCTAAAATCTGTTTAATCTTTCGGGGGGATAAGTTAGAAAAAGAAATAACTTTTTCAACTTCCGCTTTTATTGATACCGGCTCGCCCGAGTCCTTGAAATAAACCGCGTCGCCTTTTTCAATTTTTCCCCACGGAGAATGTTTTGATTTATACCAACGCGATTCAATTTTCTTTCCACCGGAAAGAATTTTCTGGGTCAATCCCCACGATTTTTTCATTATCGCGATATGATCCATAATTAATGATTATTTTTTTCCATGGCACTGCTTAAATTTATTTCTTAGTCCGCAGGGATGTTATTAAGACAGGACTATATTTAAGATGATTCCGTAAACTATTAATTCCTTTCTTTATGGTGCTTACAGAAATTTTCTTTAACTTTCCATCAAAAGGATCAGCAACTTCTATTAAGTCCTTTTTTTGTCCTAACGCCATCACAAAGTGCGGAGCGTGAAGAATTTTTTGAAGATAATAATTATCCAGATAAACAATTACTTTACCATTTTCCAAAAGCTTACTAAGTAGTTTGGCATCAATTTTTTTATTTATTAATTTAATGCCCCTGCCCTTCTGATTTTGAAGTTGGTTAAAGTAATATTTATTTTCAATATACACTTCAAATTTTTTACCATACTTACTGGCGACGTAGTTTAATTGCCCAATAAGGTAATTAAACCTCCATCCATGTTTCCAGATTCCCACCTCATTTTTCTTTGCTCTTTCTATAATCATCAACAAACAACACGCCAGACAGGTTTCATATGTTGATTGTCTTATTGGCTTCATATTGTTATCCTACGCCCCATGGCACTGCTTAAACTTTTTACCTGAACCGCAAGGGCAAGGGTCGTTGCGGCCGACTTTTTTGCCGTCAAAGTGGGTGACATCTTTAATTATTTTATCGGCCCTTCTTTCTTGGACGCCGGCGTCCGCTGCCATAGGCGATTTCAGGCCTGATTCCTTGCTGGGCGCGGAAAATTGCAAATTTTGCGGCTTCTCCTCCGAGGCGCTTACTTCCTGCGGCGTCACCAGGCCGATTTTATAAATGCTATACGCCATCTGCTTATTAATAGAGTCCAATAATTCCTTAAACATTCTAAACGCTTCCCGCTTATATTCTACCAACGGATCTCTTTGGCCATAACCGCGCAGGCCGATGCCCACGCGCATATATTGCATGGATTCAAGATGCTCAAGCCATAAAGTGTCTATGACGCGAAGCAACATTCCCCTTTCAATCTGCCTCATCGGTAATATTTCCGGATTCGGATTGGGCAGCAGATTGATGTTTTTTTCCAATTCATTGTAAGCCAGCACCGAAAGTTTTTTTAAATAATGGCTGATTTTATCAATGGCCATCATATCTCGCTCATTATCGCCGGCTTCTTTTTTGATTTTATCCAATTCTATCCGGGATTCCAGCTTAATGGGAAAAATCGTACCCGCGACTTCGTAGATTTCTTTTAAATTCCAAATATTTTCATTTTCATCTTGGGTGTGGAAACTAACCACGGTTTTAATTTCCGCGCCCACCATATCCAAAATCATTTGCTGGCTGTCGCCCTCGCCCAAAATTTCCCGCCGTTTTTTATAAATTGTTTCTCTTTGCTTATTCATCACGTCATCATATTCCACCAAATGTTTGCGGATATCAAAATTATTGCCTTCAACTTTTTTCTGCGCCTGCTCAATTGATTTGGAAATCATGCCGTTTTCAATGGGCATATCCTCGGGCACGCGCAAGGTCGTCATGATTGATTTCATCCGGTCGGAACCGAAAATTCTCATTAAATCGTCGTCCATGGAAATATAAAACTGGGAAGCGCCGGGATCGCCTTGGCGGCCAGTGCGGCCTCTTAATTGATTATCAATGCGCCTTGACTCATGGCGTTCGGTGCCTAGGACAAAAAGCCCGCCGGCCGCCACCACTTTCTTATATTCTTCTTCATTAAATTGATGTCCGCCCAAAATAATATCAACGCCGCGTCCTGCCATATTGGTCGCCACGGTTACGGCGCCGAATTTTCCGGCTTGCGCGATAATATGCGCTTCTTTTTCATGATACTTGGCATTCAAAACCTGGCAGTCAATGCCCTCGCGAGCCAATAATTCGGCAATCAATTCATTTTTTTCAATGGAAATCGTGCCGATTAAAATCGGCTGGCCTTTTATATGTCGTTCTTTGATTTCGCGAATTAAGGCCTGAAATTTTCCTGGTTCGTTTTTATAAATCCGGTCATTCAAGTCCTGGCGGATCATGGGCCGATTGGTCGGTATAACCGTCACTTCCAGTTTATAAATTTTTGAAAATTCTTCGGCTTCGGTGGCGGCCGTACCGGTCATGCCCGCCAATTTTTTATACAAGCGAAAGTAATTTTGAAAAGAAATCGTAGCCAAAGTAACGCTCTCACGCTGAACCTTAACGCCCTCTTTGGCTTCAATGGCCTGATGCAGGCCCTCGCTGTATCTTCGGCCATACATTATCCGGCCGGTAAATTCATCAATAATCATCACCTCGCCGTCTTTAACCACATAGTCCTTGTCTTTTTTAAACAGGGCGCGCGCTTTGAGCGCCTGCTCAATATGGTGGACTTCGCCGATGCCGCGTTCCGTATAAATATTGCCCACGCCCAAGGCCTTTTCAATTTTTTCTATACCGACTTCGGTCAGGGTGGCGGCGCGCATTTTTTCATCAATATTATAATCATCCTTTTCGTTTAAGGTCGTGACCAAACGGGCGAATTGATAATATTTGTCGGTTGATTCCAGATCGGGCGCCGAGATAATAAGCGGCGTCCTCGCCTCATCAATTAAAATAGAATCCACTTCGTCCACAATCGCGTAATGCAAATCGCGCTGGGCCATTTCTGCAAACGATTGCACCATATTGTCGCGCAGATAATCAAAGCCGAATTCGTTATTGGTGCCGTATAAAATGTCGCAGGCATAGGCCTCTCTTCGGCCGCAGGGCTCAAGATATTGCACGTCTAATTGCTCGTCGCCGCCGGCTGGCGGTTTATCTTGATTAAACTTATAAGAGATGTTCTGCTGTTGGATACAGCCCACGGTCAGGCCTAAAAAATTATAAATTTTTCCCATCCAGTCGGCGTGGATACGCGCCAGATAATCATTGACCGTCACCAAATGAACGCTCTTGCCTTCCAGCGCGTTTAAATACAAGGGACAAGTGGCGGCCAGAGTTTTGCCTTCGCCGGTCTTCATTTCTGAAATCTGGCCTCGGTGCAAGGCAATGCCGCCAATTAATTGGACATCAAAATGGCGCTGGCTAATGGTTCTTTTAGCCGCTTCGCGCACCACGGCAAAGGCCTCGGGCAAAATATCGTCCAAATTTTTTCCGCTGATTAAGTCCTGCTTAAATTTTTCGGTCTGGCTTTTTAATTCCTCATCAGGCATGGCCTGAAATTTGGGCTCAAGCTCATTTATCTTGGCCGCCACCGCCCACATTTCGTCCAGCACTTTTTGATTGGGATTTTTAAATAATTTGGATAAAAACATGGTTAAATTATTATATTGTTAAATTATTTATAAATCAATTA